>CALXHS010000001.1 GCA_944388165.1 uncultured Gemmiger sp.
AGTCATAGCATCCAGGTGCAGCCGGTCGCGGATCTCCTCCATGATGGCGGGCACGCCGCCGGCATAGTAGAAGAACTCGGCAGGCCAACGGCCGGCGGGTCGGATGTCCAGCAGATACTTTGCCCCACGGTGCAGCCGGTCAAAGGTATCGCCGTCGATCTCGATGCCGAACTCATGGGCGATAGCGGGCAGGTGCAGCAGGGCATTGGTGGAACCGGAAATGGCCGCGTGCACCAGAATGGCATTTTCGAAGCTGTCCATGGTCACGATCCGGGAAGGCCGCAGCCCCTTCCGGGCCAGGGCCACCGCCTGACGGCCCGCGCGGCGGGCATATTCCGTCAGATCGGGGCTGGTGGCAGGCAGCAGGGCGCTGCCGGGCAGAGCCAGGCCCAGGGCTTCGGCCATGATCTGCATGGTGGAAGCGGTGCCGATAAAGCTGCAGGCGCCGCAGCTGGGGCAGGCGTTCTGCTTGGCCCAGTTCAGCTTGGCTTCGTCGATCTCGCCCCGCTCATACCGGGCGCTGTACATGCCCAGCTGTTCCAGCGTGAGCAGTTCCGGCCCTGCGGCCATGGTTCCGCCGGTGACCACCACTGCCGGGGCATCCACCCGGGCCAGGCCCATCAGGTTGGCAGGCATGCCCTTGTCGCAGCTGGCAATGTACACCGCGCCGTCAAAGGGGGTGGCGTTGGCGTGGATCTCGATCATGTTGGCGATCATTTCCCGGCTGGCCAGGCTGAAGTTGATGCCGTCGGTTCCCTGGCTCTCGCCGTCGCAGATATCGGTGCAGAAATACCGGGCACCGTGACCACCCACCTCGTCGATGCCCTCGCAGGCGGCCGCCACCAGTTTGTCCAGGTGGCCGCTGCCGGGGTGGCTGTCGCCGAAGGTGCTTTCCACCAGGATCTGCGGCTTGCTCAGGTCTTCCGGCCGCCATCCCGTTCCCAGGCGCAGGGGGTCCATCTCCGGCGCCAGCGTACGCATTTTCTGGCTGATAAGTTCCATAGCTATCTCCTTTTGGATGCACAGAGGCCGCCGCAGGGCACAGGGCGCTGCGGCGGCAGAATATCAGTGCAGTTCGGGCCAGTAGGCCTTGTTGGCTTCGATCAGATCATCCAGGATCTCTTTGGCCACCTTGGCACTGGGCACGGTCTTGCTCAGGGTCAGGGCCTGCCAGAGTTTCTGGTAGCTGTGTTCGCAGTAAGCCTGCACCACCAGCTTCTCCACCGCCACCTGCTGCTGCATCATGCCCAGCTGGAAGGTGGGAATCTCTCCCTGGCACAGGGGTTCGGGACCGTCGTTGCCCACCAGGCAGGGCACTTCCACCATGGCATGGGGGTCGAAGTTCTCGATAGCGCCCTTGTTTTCCACAATGCAGAGCATCCGCTCATGGGTGTTGTAAGCAATGGCGCGGGCCAGGTCAACAATGAAGGACGCGTGGTTGTCGATCTCGAACTCGGTGCCCTCAAAGGTACCGGCTTCGATGATGGCGCGGGCCGCACCGAACACCTTCTTTTCCCGGCCGTCGATTACTTCATTGGCGCGGGTGTAGTTGGGGTCGGAATGCTCCACCACATAATCCGGGTACAGGTAGTACTTCAGATAGGTGTTGGGCAGGCAGTCCGGGGTGACGGCCAGCAGGTCGGCAGCCTTCTTGTGGGTGGCCTGCCAGCTTTCGTCCATGTGCTGGGTCTCGATGGCCTTCTGGGTCAGATAGCCGTTCTTGCTCACATAGTCGATGAGCTGGGCGGTGTAGTCGGTGCCGTCCTTGTCCTTCACGCTGGTCCACCAGCCGAAGTGGTTCAGGCCGTAGTACCGCACATCCAGGTCCTTAGGGGTCTTGCCCACGATGTAGCTCATGCGGCGCAGGGTGCCCACGGGCATATCGCAGATATTGATGATCTTGGCTTTGGGGCGCAGCACACGGCAGGCTTCCGCCACGATGGCCGCCGGGTTGGAGTAGTTGAGCATCCAGCAGTCGGGGCTGTACTGTTCCATGTAGTCGATGAGCTGGATGATATCAGGGATGCTGCGCATGCCGTAGGCGATACCGCCCGGGCCGCAGGTCTCCTGGCCCACCACGCCGTGGCGCAGGGGGATTTTTTCATCCTGTTCCCGCATGGGATAGCCGCCGCTGCGGATATGAGCCATGCAGAAATCCACGTCGGTAAAGGCCTCGGCGGGGTCGGTGGTGTAGGAGAACTCCACCTGGGGGGCCAGTTTCTTCAATGCGATGCCCACAGCCTTGGCAATGGTCTCCTGGCGGGCCGCATCGTTGTCATACAGTTTCAGGCTGCGGATGGGAAAGCGCTCCAGGCTGTCCATCAGCATCATAACGATACCGGGCGTATAGGTGCTGCCGCCGCCCGCGATCACAACCGAAAATTCTTTCATGGCAATCTCCTTTTCTCAGTCGGTTTCTTTGATGCCCAGTTCTTCATCCACCGCTTTGCGCACGGCGTTGACTTTCAGGCCGTAAACCACCTGCACGTTCTTGCCCTTGCGCACCACCGCGCTGGCGCCGGTGCGGCTTTTCAGGGTCTCTTCATCCACCACGTCGGGATTCGCCAGTTCGGTGCGCAGACGGGTGTAGCAGTTGGTCACCTTCAGAATGTTGTCCTTGCCGCCCAGAGCTTCCACGATGACAGCGGCATCCACGCCGTTGTCCTGCTCCTTGGCGGTGCTTTCGGAAGCCACCTTGGCCTTGTATTCCGCCTTGGAATGGAGCTTCATCTCCATGCCGTCGCTTTCGCGGCCCAGGGTCTTGAGGTTGAGCTTGACGATCAGGAAGCGGAACACCACATAGTACAGGGCGAAGTAGAGAACGCCCACGACGATATACAGCGGCCAGCGGGTCTTTTCAAAGCCCAGGGGCACGTTGTACAGCAGGAAGTCGATAAAGCCGTTGGGGCCGATGGCACGGCAGCCGATGAGGTTGAGCACCACAAAGCTGGAACCGGCCAGGATGGCATGCACCACAAAGAGGATGGGGGCCACAAACAGGAAGCTGAATTCGATGGGTTCGGTAACGCCGGCAATGAAGGAGGTGGTGGCGGCCGCAATCAGCATCGCCTTGATCTTGCCGCGGTTTTCGGGGCGGGCAGTGTGGTACATGGCCAGACAGGCGCCGATCAGGCCGAACATCTTGGAGATGCCGCGGGCGTCCCAGATGACGGACTGGCTCAGGACCTTGATGCTTTCATCCGCAATTTCGGCATAGTAGATGTTGCGGGCACCTTCGAAGACCTGGCCGCCAATGGTCTCCACGCCGCCCAGAGAAGTATACAGGAAGGGGGTGTAAACCAGGTGATGCAGACCGGTGGGGATGAGCAGGCGTTCCAGCATGCCGTAGATGAACAGGCCGAAGTTGCCGGTGCTCTGGATGAAACCGCCCAGGGCATTGATGCCGGCCTGCGCGAAGGGCCAGATGTAGGTCATGGCCACTGCCAGCAGCACCATGATGGGGATGAGCACGATAAAGACGAAGCGGGTGCCGCCGTAGATCTGGAAAGCGTTGTTGAACTCGGTTTCACAGAAGCGGTTGTGGACCATGGCGACGATCACGCCCAGGATCAGGCCCAGGAAGACGCCCATGTCCAGCACCTGCACGCCCAGGACCGTGGTCTGGCCGGTGCCGCTCAGGCTGCCTTCCACCAGCATGCCCTGCAGGCCCATGAACTTGTTCATGGCGTTGATGAAGACCAGGAAGGCCAGCAGAGAGATGAAGCCGGCTTCACTCTTTTTCTTGTTGGCCAGGCCCACCGCCAGACCCACGCAGAAGATCACGCCCAGGTTGGTCAGAATGGCGGTCAAAGAGCCGGAAAGCAGGGTGCCGAAGCCGATGGTGACCGGGTTGTTCAGGAAAGGCAGAACATCCTGCAGGCGGGTATTGGTGAACAGGTTACCCACTGCGATCAGAATACCGGCGATCGGCAGAATCAGCACGGGAATGAACATGGCCTTTGAGAACTTTTGCAGGCCATCCATGATTTTTTCTTTCATGTTATTCTCCTTTTACACACCGTATTGGAACTGCATGGCGGGTGCGTCCACCCTGCCGCGATGATCACGGCCGTATCGCTGCCATCACTATGCCATAAAATCAACGGGCTGTAAACGATTTTTGGCACACAAAAAACGGGTTACCCTGTTTGATAACCCGTTACTTTCTTTTTTGCCTTTTTTTACAAACTTGCCTGGTTCTCGTTTTGCGAAATGCACAAACGATGATATTCATAGGCGATCAGTTCGGCCAGCATCAGCGCTTGAGGGAAAAACGTATTGGGCCGGGTATTCTGGTCATCCAGCTTGCAGTGGTCCTCGATACGGAACCAGATATCCGCATACCGGCTGACGCTGTTGGGGCATTCGCCGGTAATGGCCACGGTGGGGATCTCGTTTTCCTTGGCGGTGCGGATCTTATCCCGTACCAGGGCCGTTTCCCCTGATTTGGAAACGCAGAGGAACAGCCCCATACTGTCCAGGCTGTTTTCAAACATGCCGATGGAATCCCCGCCGCTGGCAAACAGGCACAAGCGCCCCATGTTGGTCAGCTTGTTGGCCAGGTAGTTGCCCACCAGCCCGGAAAACCCCGTGGCATAGACAAAGATGAACTTGCCGTCCTGGTTGGCGATATAACGGGCACACTCTTTCAGCTTGTCGTAGGCATTGTATTCCAGCAGCGAATCCAGATCGAAGCCGTCCAGAAAATTCTGGGCTTCGCTGATCTGTTCGGTGTGTTCCTGGGTGAGGGTGCGCAGCTTATAGCACATGTCCACAAACCCGGCGTACCCCATTTTATGGGACAGCCGCATGATGGTGGAGGTGGAAGTATAGTTCTGCCGGGCAATATGCCGCACCCCCTGGGTCAGGGCCACATCCAGGTTGTCCAGCACATAGGTCAGCACCTGCAGTTCTGTGTCCGTCAGTTTCTTGTCCTGTATCAGTTTCTTGATGTCCAATGGTCTCCCCCTGTCTTCGCCTTGTCAGTACCTATACCTTTTCAGAAAACATTTTCAATGCTGTCTCGTCTTTTTGCACCATTATATATGGTATTTTAGCCTTGTGCAACTTCTTTTGCACAGACTGCGGGCGGGAGTTTTTGCCGGCGCGTCTCCGCTTTCCGGAAAAACAAATGGGAACAAAGACTTCGATGTCCGCCTTCTGCAGGGCCATCCGCTTTACTGAAAATTAACTTTCATTTTACCGGTTTGTGGTGGAGAAATTTTCATGCGAAGCCTACAATGAAACCGTACCCCGCAAACGGGGCACACAACACGGAGAGTAAAACATTGGGGAGGCAATCCACTATGAACCAAACGCAAAACAAAACCATGAACCAGTCCCAGAAGCTGATGGTCTTTGTGCTGACCATGTCGCTGTACGGCCTGGCCACCCTGTTCACCGAACTGATCCCGAAATTCCAGGTGGGTATCGTGGAATTTTCGGTGGAGTATTTCCTGTTCATCCCGCTGGTGCTGGCCATGCTGTTTGACCCGCTTTCGGCCGCCCTGGGCGCCGCCACCGGCGAACTGGTTTTCAGCGAGATCATGCTGGGCCAGTTCGGCGGTCTGGGCGAAGCGGAAAAGTTCATCACTGTGACCCTGGGCGTGTATCTGGCGGGCCGTCTGGTGCGTGACCCCCGCAACACCCGCATGGTGGGCATTGCGGCTATCCTGGGCACCGGCGCTCAGCTGCTCATGGGCACCATCGTGGACATCTGCAAGGTGCAGTTCGCGGTGGAAGATTTCGAGGCCGTGGCCGGTCTGCCGGAAAGCGTCTTTGCCACCGAGGGCTTCGCCTTCCTGAACGACCTGCTGTTCTCCGGCATCCTGTTCTGCCTGCTGCCCACCCTCTACTTGGTGCCCAAGCTCTACGGCAAGATTGAACCCCTGCTGGGCATGAGCCCCCGCACCCCCGAAACCGCCGCACCCGCCCTGAGCGCCAAGACCCTGGCGGGCTGCGCCGTCGCCTTTGTGTGTGCTGTGGCGGCGGAACTGCTGGCCACCAGCGGGCTTGAGCTCATCGACTGGGAGGCTTCCTGGGCGGAAAGCGGCACCGCCGTGGCCGTGGGTATGATCGCAGCCGCCGTACTGGCGCTGGCCGTTCTGATGGTTATGAAGAAAAAAGCTGAGGCGAAGTAAGACAATATGGGCATCATCGAGATCAGGGACCTGTGTTATACCTATCCCGGTGCGGCTCAGCCTACGTTGAATCATGTAAACCTGACGGTGGAACAAGGGGATTTCCTGGCGATCGTTGGCAACAACGGCTGCGGGAAATCCACTTTGTGCAAGGTGCTCAACGGGCTGATCCCGCATTTTATCACAGGGCAGTTTTCGGGAGAAGTGACGGTATCCGGCCAGAACACCCTGGAAAGCGACGTGGGCACCCTGGCCCGCAAGGTGGGTTACGTGTACCAGGATTTTGAAAACCAGATCGTGCGGCCCACCGTGCTGGACGATGCTTCCTACGCCTGCCTGAACTACGGCATGACCGATTACCTGGACCAGGGCCGCCGGGCGCTGGCACAGTGCGGGCTGCAAGGACGGGAGGAGGAATACGTCTGGCAGCTTTCAGGCGGGCAGACCCATCTGCTGGCCCTGGCGGGTGCAGTGGCCCTGGGGCCGGACATCCTGATCCTGGATGAGCCCATCGCCCAGCTGGACCCCGGCCACGCCGACCGCATTTACGGCGTGCTGCGGGAACTGAACGAAACATACGGCAAGACCATTCTGGTCATTGAGCATCACACCGAATACATCGCCGATTTCTGCAAGCATGTCCTGCTGCTGAAGGACGGTCAGGTTTCCTGGATGTTGCCTGCCCGGCAGGCCCTGGCCCGGGTGGAGGAGCTGCAAAGCTGCAACATCTTCCCGCCCCAGGTGACCCAGGCGGCCCACGCCCTGCGGGAGCGGGGTCTGCTGCCCGCCGGAACCGAACTGCCCACCACCGTGGAGGAAGGCAAAGCCGCCTTTGCCCCGCTGGCGCGCAAGACGGCACTCCCCCACCCCGCTGCGATGCCCCGGGACCACGGCCCCGAAGCCGCCGCTTTGCAAGGGGTGACGGTCTCTTACCGCAGTGTGAAGGGCGAGCCCCGGGTGGTCTTCGACAAGCTGGACCTCTCCCTTTATAAAGGAGAAAAGATTGCCCTCATCGGTTCCAACGGCGCGGGAAAATCCACCCTGATGAAGCTGCTGGTGGGCCTGCTGCGCCCGAAAGAAGGCACGGTAGCCCTGAACGGCACGCCTTTGCGGGATACCAAACCGGAACAGCTTTCCCGGCTGATCTCCCTGGTGTACCAGAACCCGGAGGAAATGTTCATCAAGGACAGCATCGAAGGGGACATTGCCTACGCCATGCAGGTGCGCGGGGTGGAAAACTGGCCTGAAAAGACCCAGGCGCTGCTGGAACGGTTCCGGCTGACCGAGCTGGCCCAGCGGGACGGACGGCTGCTCTCGGGCGGGCAGATGCGCCGGGCCAGCCTGGCCATCGGCGTGGCACTGAACCCGGGCATCCTGTTGCTGGACGAGCCCACCGCCAACCTGGATATTGCCACCCGCCGGGAGATCCTGCGCACCCTGAACGAGATGAAGGAGATCACCGAGACGGTGCTCATTGCCACCCACGACATGCAGCTGGTGTGCGAGTGGGCCCAGCGGATCATTGTGCTGTGCGGCGGCAAGGTAGTGGCCGACGGCACCCGGGACGAGATCTTCGGCAACACGGAACTGGCGGCCCGGGTGGGCATCCGCCCGCCGGAAATTTTTGCCATGGGCCGCGCCCTGGACGAAAAGGCCCTGTGCTATACCGTGCCGGAATTTCTCAGCCAGTTTGAAGGAGCGGACGCGTGATGATGCAAAAACTTTCCGAGAATATTCTCGATAAATTTTCCATGGATTTCCTGCGCAGCCAGGTGCTGAAAAACGCCTACGGCAACAACGATACGGTAATCGCCGCCCGGGACCCCCGGGTGCTGCTGGCCTGGTATCTGTTTTTCGGGCTGGTGCCCTGGTTCGTGCAGGATATGACCTTTCTTTTGGGCTGCTTTGTGCTGGTGATGATCACCACCCTGCTGGCCCGGGTGGCGGGGCTGGTGCTGCTGCTGTTCGGGGTGGGGGTGTTCTCACAGACCGGGTATCTGCTGCTGGTGACCTGGCTGTTCGGGGGTGACGCCTCCGCCATCATGCCCCTGTTGATCCTGACGCTGAAAGTGGCCACCATCTCCCTGGCATCGGTGACGGTGTTCTCCGGCCTGGACCCCGACCGGCTGGCCAACGGCCTGATGTGGTACGGCTGCCCGGAACGGCTGTCCTTCTCCATCTCCTACGCCTACCGCATTCTGCCCATGCTGATGGAAGAGTTCCAGAACGTGCTGCTCAGCTACCGCCTGCGGGGTAACCCGCCCGCCCACGATACCTTCGCGGGCAAGGTACGTTATCTGGCCTATCAGGTCAAGATCATCATGTATGCCTTCTATCCCCTGATGCTCAACACCGCCAAGCGCAGCCGCACCACGGTGGAGGCGCTGGAGATCCGGGGCTACCGCTATGCCGCCACCAACAAGGAGGTGCGGCGCATCAAGCTGGCGGGGCTGCGCCTGACCTGGGACGACGGCATCTTTGCCGCCTTGTCCCTGCTGTGGGTAGCCGCCACCCTGCTGCTGGGCACCCTGGTATGATACAAGGAGGGGAAAGAATGTATCTGGATTTTCACACCCACGGCAAGCTGGCAAAAAAGCTGCCGTTTTCCGAAGATTACACCCACTGGCTGTTCAGCCAGGCCAAAGATGCCGGGCTGGACGCCCTGTGCCTGACCGAACACTTCAACACCTGGGGATTCGCGGAACTGTATCGCTACATCGCCGCCCATTCGGTGCGGGAGGGCGACACCCTGGTCTTTGACGGCCTGCGCATCTTTCCCGGCATGGAGACCGACATTGCCGAGGGCGGGCACATCCTGTCCATCGGGCCTATGGAAGCCATCCTGGAACTGAACCGCCGCCTGGAACCCCACAAGGCCAAGGGGCAGTTCCTGCCTTTTTCGGAGCTGATGGACCTGTTTGACCAGTATCCCGTGCTGGTGGGCGGGGCTCATCCCTTCCGGGAAGGCGGGCACATCCCCCAGCTGCCCGCCGACCAGCTGGAACGGCTGGATTTTCTGGACATGAACGGCAAGGACCTGGCGGAGGACCGCGCCCGCACCGAGCGCCTGACCACCGGGCTGGGCAAAACGCTGGGCCTTCCGGTGGTCAGCGGCAGCGACACCCACCAGGCGGTGCAGTACGGCTGCGTGCGCACCCGGTTTGACCACACCTTCACCACCATGGCGGAACTGCGGGACGCGGTGAACGCCGGGGGCTATGAGATCTGCGTTGCGCCCCAGGCATCCCGCCAGGTGGCCACCGCCGCCCTGCTCAAGCGGGCACTGAAGGAGATCCACGCCCTGGGCGGGGATTATGTTTCGGTTCTGCTGGGAAATGAACCCGCCTGGACTGCCCTTTCCGCCCCCGCCGTGGTATAATAAGGACAAATTTTCTCTGGAGAGTGTATCTATGCCGCTGGAATTTCCGCAAAATCCCGATAAGTTGACCCCCGCCGAAGAGCGGCTGCTGGAATTTATCGAAAGTCACCGGGAAGAGTTTCTCTTCATGACCATCGGGCAGCTTTCGGCCGGGCTGGGGGTATCGGAGGCCACTATCTCCCGGTTTGCGCGGCATCTGGGCTGCCAGGATTTCAAGCAGCTGAAAAACACCGTGCTGGCCCAGAATCACCTGGAAGGCCCCGCGGGCAAGCTGGCCCGCACCATGCTGGCGGACGGTGAATTTGATCCCCGGCGGTATCTGCAGCAGCAACAACTCTGCCTGCAGAAAACCATGGAAAATCTGGACGACCAGGCTTTTGAAGAGGCCCTGCAGGCGCTGCTGAACGCGCGGCGGGTCTTCATCCAGGCCAAGAGTGCTTCCGCCGCCATGGGACAGCTGCTGTTTTTCCGGCTGCGGCGGCTGGGTCTGCCGGTGGAACTGCTGCCCGGCAGCGGTACCGAACTGCTGGAAGGGTTGGTACAGGCCGGCGAAGGGGATCTGGTAATCTTCTTCGGGTTCTCCAAGGTATCGGCGGAAGGGCGGATGATCCTGCGCCGCGCCCAAACCGCCGGGTACCGCACCCTCTGCTTTACCGGGCGGCTGCGCCTGCCTGCCGATGAGCGGGCGGACCTGAACCTGTACGTCTACCGCGGCACCGAGAAGGAGTATCATTCCATGACGGCAGCCGCCGCCCTGGTGGACACCCTGGTGGTGGCGGCATCCCAGCGGCTGGGCGCCGACGGCGCCGCCCGCCTGAAGGAACTGCACCGAATGAAGCAGCAGTTCGGCGGCTGAATCTTCCCACAAAAAAGCAGGCTATGGGAAATTCCCATAGCCTGCTTTTTTCCATGTTTGCGGCTGCCGGTTTTACACAGGGCAGCACTGCCGCAGGGCGGCGATTTTGGGGACCGGGTCCCCGCCGAACACCGCACTGCCCGCCACAATGCTTCTTGCCCCCGCCGTATAGGCGCCGGGCAGGGTTGCAGGGGTAATGCCCCCGTCCACCTGGATCACCGCAGTACTCCCCTGCTCTTGCAGCAGGGTTCGGGCGGCGGCGATCTTCTCATTGCTGCCGGGCAGATAAGCCTGCCCGCCCCGGCCGGGGCGAACGGTCATCAGCAGCAGCTGGGAGATGTGTTCCAGGTGC
>CALXHS010000002.1 GCA_944388165.1 uncultured Gemmiger sp.
CAGGCAGGAAACCAGGAATTTATAATCCGCTTCGCTCCAATCGTCAATAAACGGATCATCTTTGATAATCCATTTTCCGTTTTCTTTTCGCCTACATTTAACAACAGTTTGATGCCGTACAAAATGCCTAAATAGCTCTCGGCTTATCTTATTCTCTTGTAAGTTTTTATATATAATCTCTATTTCTATTATCCATGCAGCTCCGTTTGGTGTTTACTTTATTTTCAAATCTGGATTCCAATAAATGCCGCTCCAATCGAACGCAAAATGATTTATCGGGTCTCTCCAAATGTCTGATTTTTGACGATAACCGTTTCTATTTCAAATCATAAACATACATCCTTGACAAATCTACCTCACCATCGCCCTGCGCCATATGCCAGTGCCACGGCACGAAAGGCTCACGGTAAAAATCCAGTTCTGCCCGTGAAGCAAGGTACGGAAAATCAGGCGTATCATACGGGAGCTTTTCTTCTTTGCTGCCTGTTTGAAACTCAAGGCTGCGGGTAATTCTCATGTGACCACCTCCCAATCTATATTGTATCATACAAAAGAATGCGATGCACTTGAAACCTGTCTCCCATTACTATTTCGTGACAAATAGTTAAAACACCCTTGACAAATCGCTTTCCAGAAGAAAATCCTTTTGAAATACGCAGCCGATAACGGTTTCCCCAATCCGACATTTTTCATTGATGATGGCGTGTCCGGGGTGACATTTGAGGAAGCCGCGAAAAAGCAGCACTTCCAAGAAGCCGAAAAAGAGGCCAAGAAGCGCGAGCGTGAAATTGCCCAAGCGGAGAAACGCATTGCCAAACTCGACCGCATTTTCAAGCGCATTTATGAGGACGACATCAGCGGCGCAATCAGCCATGAGCGGTTCTTGAAACTCTCCGCTGATTATAAGGCAGAACAAAAAGAACTGACAGAGCAGGTCAAAATATGGCGGGAAGCGGTAGAAAACTTTGAACAGGATAAAGCCGACTTTGACAGCTTTGCAGCCATTGTACGGAAATATGTGGGCATTCGCGAACTGACACCCACCATTGTCAATGAGTTTGTAAAGAAAATCATCGTCCATGCGCCGGACAGATCCAGCGGCCACCGCAAACAAAAGATTGAACTGGTCTGGAACTTCATTGGAGAAGCCAGCCTGCCGGGCGACGATCAGACTGTGGAGCGGCAAAGAAAAGGCAGGACGGCATGACCTTTCAGCCATGCCGCCCTGCGGCAATCAAATGACTTCTCCTTGTGAGGGCGCACCATTTTGGGAAGCCTGCTTTTGTGTTATCGTTTGCCCCGCCAGGCCCGGCGGTACTCGGTGGCGGTCTGGCCTTCGGCGGCCCGGAAACGCCGGGTGAAATACGCCTGTTCCTTGAACCCGCACCTTGCGGCGATCTGCCCCAGGGTCAGGTCGGTGTAGCGCAGCATCTGCTTGGCCATGTCGATGCGGGCGGACAGTCGGCAGTCCAGGATGGTCTCGCCGTATCGCTGGCGGAAGCTGCGGGCAAGATAGTACTTGCTCAGATAAAACCGGGCGGCCAGTTCGTCCAGGGAGAAGTTCTCGGTGCAGTGGGCAATGATGCAGGCCCGAACCTCCTCCAGCCGGGCGGCGGCGGGGGCGGTTTCGTCGCCGCCCCGGGCCCGGGCGGCCAGAATGCCCGCCAGCAGCGCCGCGATTTCGGCGGAGGCTTCCAGTTCAGCGGTGGCATCCCAGTGCCGGGCCAGGTCCAGCACCGCGTCCAGGCGTCGGGCGGGGGCCCCGGCGTCGGCGGGGGTGAACACCGGCCCCGGTCCCGCCGCAAACAGCCCGTAAAAGGCGGGGGCGCTGCGGCCGTTGAAGTGCACCCAACGCAGTTCCCAGGGGTCGTCGTCGGCGCTGCGGTAGCCGTGGGGGCGGCGGCAGTCCACCCAGAAACACTGCCCCGCCTGCAATGGCCAGGTCTTGCCGTCGTATTGCAGCCTGCCGCTGCCCGCCGCCACCTGCACGATGAGAAAGCTGTCCAGGCTGCTGCGCTGGGTGCCGGCGTGGCTTTCCAGCAGGCGGATGTGCCCGGCCTCCTGCAGGAAAAACAGGTTCTGCCGGGCAAAGGCCGAGGGCGTCACGATGGCCCGCACGCTGGACGGGTCGTAAAAGGATGGAAAGGAACTGTACTCTGGCATGGACTGACCTCCCAAACCGGCAGAGCAATATCGTGCAAAAACTGCGGCAAGATATTCCCTTGTCAAGGCGTGTTAAAACCATTATACTGGATAGAAAGCGAAAAGCAAGGGGGCGGTGTGCCCGTTGGGCCTCGGAGCCGCCCCGCAAGAAAATACAACCCCTGCCCCCGGCGGGCGGGAAAGCGCAAAAGGAGCCAAACCATGAAAAAAGCCCTCATCACCGGCGTTACCGGACAGGACGGCAGCTATCTGGCCGAATTCCTCATCGAAAAAGGCTATGATGTTCACGGCATGATCCGCCGTTCCAGCGTGGACTACCGGGAACGCATCGCCCACCTGGAAGGCCATCCCCAGTTCCACCTGCATTACGGCGACCTGGGGGATTCCATCAGCCTGGTGAAGATCGTGGCGGAGGTCCGCCCGGACGAGATCTACAACCTGGCGGCCCAGAGCCATGTGCAGGTCAGCTTCGACGTGCCGGAATACACCGCCGACGTGGTGGCCACCGGCGTGCTGCGCCTGCTGGAAGCGGTGCGTGTCTGCGGCCTGGAAAAGACCTGCCGCATCTACCAGGCGTCCACCAGTGAGCTGTACGGCAAGGTGGAGGAAGTTCCCCAGAACGAGAACACCCCCTTCCATCCTTACAGCCCCTACGCCGTGGCCAAGCAGTACGGTTTCTGGATCGTGAAGGAATACCGGGAAGCCTACAACATGTACTGCTGCTCCGGCATCCTCTTCAACCATGAATCCGAGCGCCGGGGCGAGACCTTCGTCACCCGCAAGATCACCCTGGCGGCGGCCCGCATCGCCCAGGGCAAGCAGGACAAGCTGTATCTGGGCAACCTGTCCAGCCTGCGTGACTGGGGTTACGCCAAGGATTATGTGGAATGCATGTGGCTGATCCTGCAGCAGGACCAGCCGGAAGACTTCGTCATTGCCACCGGCGAACAGCACAGCGTGCGGGAATTCTGCCAGCTGGCTTTCCATGAAGTGGGCATCGAGCTGGAGTTCGTGGGCGAAGGCATGGAGGAAAAGGGCATCGACAAGGCCACCGGCAAGGTGCTCATCGAGGTCAGTCCGGACTTCTACCGTCCCACCGACGTGGTCAACCTGTGGGGCGACCCCACCAAGGCCAAGACCCGCCTGGGCTGGAACCCCACCAAGACCAGCTTCGAGGAACTGGTCCGCCTGATGGTCCGCAGTGATATGCACAAGGTCGCCGTGGAACGGGCGGAAGAGAATGTGGATCTTTATAAGATCGAAGCCCTGGAAAAAGGCGTACGGAAGTAATTGACGCCCGAAGGGGCGGAGTCTTTTTTGGCAGACGGCAGTCTGCCGATGGGTTGTTCCTTTTTGGCGTCAAAAAGGAACCGAAAAACCGCCACCGTTTCGATGCGGTGGACGCCGACCAGGGCTGCGGCCCTGGACCCCAAGATGCGGCCACCTTACGACGGCCTATTCACCGGGCTGGGGCCCGGTGAACAAGGAATGGTTTTAAAACCATTTCCCGGTAACGGCTGTTGATACCTTCCCTTTCAGGGCAAATGCTTTCCCGCAAGGATTTTAAATCCCTTCCTTGCTCAGGCCCCCCAGGGCCTGAGTAGGCCGTCGTAAGGTGGCCGCATCTTGGGGTCCGGGGCCGCAGCCCCGGCCGGCGGCCGCCGCATCGGAACGGCGGGACTTTTCGCTTCCTTTTGGTCACAAAAGGAAGGACGCAACGGCAAGCAGCCGTTTCCCCAGGAATCAAAACCCCTTTTTTCAAAATCAGAAAGGAAGTCTTACCCTCATGATGGACAAAAATGCCAAAATCTATGTGGCGGGCCACCGCGGCATGGTGGGCAGCGCCATTGTGCGCGAACTGCAGCGCCAGGGCTATACCAACATCATCACCCGCACCCACAAGGAACTGGACCTGACCCGCCAGGACGCCGTGGAGGAATTTTTCGCCGCCGAAAAGCCGGAATACGTCTTTCTGGCGGCGGCCAAGGTGGGCGGCATCGTGGCCAACAACGAAGCCCTGGCCGATTTCATGTATGACAACATGATCCTGGAGATGAACGTCATCCACTCCGCCTGGAAAAACGGCTGCAAGAAGCTGGAATTCCTGGGTTCCTCCTGCATCTATCCCCGCATGGCTCCCCAGCCCATGAAGGAAAGCTGCCTGCTCACCTCCGAGCTGGAAAAGACCAACGAAGCCTACGCCCTGGCCAAGATCAGCGGCCTGAAATACTGCGAATTCCTCAACCGTCAGTACGGTACCGACTATATCAGCGTCATGCCCACCAACCTGTACGGCCCCAACGACAACTACCACCCCACCCACAGCCACGTGCTGCCCGCCCTCATCCGCCGCTTCCATGAAGCCAAGGAACAGAACCTGCCTTACGTCACCTGCTGGGGCGACGGCAGCCCCCTGCGGGAATTCCTGTACGTGGACGACCTGGCCAACCTCTGCGTCTTCCTGATGAACAACTATTCCGGCAACGAGACCGTCAACGCCGGTACCGGCAAGGAACTGACCATTAAAGAACTCACCGAACTGGTGGCCAAGGTCATCGGCTACACCGGCGAGATCCGCTGGGACCCCAGCAAACCCAACGGCACCCCCCGCAAGCTGCTGGACGTGAGCAAGGCCACCGCCCTGGGCTGGACCTACAAGACCGAGCTGGAAGACGGCATCCGTCTGGCTTACGAAGATTTCCTCAACAATCCCATGCGTGCCGAGCGCTGAACCGCGCCCCGCGCAGGAAAGGCGGAAACCCCTATGAATCTGATTTTGCTTTCCGGCGGCAGCGGCCAGCGTCTGTGGCCCCTGTCCAACAACATCCGTTCCAAGCAGTTCGTGCCCCTGCTCCGGGATGAGCAGGGCCGGTACGAAAGCATGGTCCAGCGGGTCTACCGCCAGATCAAAAAGGCCGATCCCCGGGCCAACATCGTGGTGGCCACCGGCAAACGGCAGGTCAGCACCATCAAGAACCAGCTGGGCAGCAAGGTCAGCGTCTGCGTGGAGCCCTGCCGCCGGGATACCTTCCCGGCCATCGTGCTGGCCTGCACCTACCTGGTGGATGTGATGGGCGTGCGCCCCGACGAACCGGTGGTGGTCTGCCCTGTGGACCCCTATGTGGACGACAGCTATTTTGCCGCCGTCAAACAGATGTCCCGCCTGGCCGGACCGGAAAACCCGGCGGCCGCCAACCTGACCCTCATGGGCATCGAGCCCACCTATCCCAGCGCCAAGTTCGGCTATATCATCCCCAAGAGCAAGGACCCCGTCAGCAAGGTGGCCAGCTTCAAGGAAAAGCCCGACGAAGCCACCGCCGCGGCCTATATCGCCAAGGGTGCCCTGTGGAACGGCGGCGTGTTCGCCTTCAAGCTGGGGTACATCCTGAACATCGCCCATCAGCAGCTGGATTTCCGGGGCTTTGCCGACCTGCAGGCCAACTACGCCATGCAGAAGCGCATCAGCTTCGACTACGCCGTGGCCGAAAACGAGCCGGATATCGCGGTGATGCGCTACGCCGGGCAGTGGAAGGACGTGGGAACCTGGAACACCTTCTGCGAAGTCATGGCCGACCCGTCCATCGGCAAGGTGCAGATGGACGAGACCTGCGAGAACCTCAACGTCATCAACCAGCTGAACATCCCCATCATCTGCATGGGCTGCAAGGATATGGTGGTGGCGGCGTCCAGCGACGGCATCCTGGTCAGCGACAAGGGCCGGTCCAGCCACATCAAGCCTTTTGTGGAAAAGGTGGAAGGGGAAGCCCGCTTTGCGGAAAAGAGCTGGGGCTCCTTCACCATCCTGGACGTGCAGCCCCAGGCCACCACCATCCGCATCGTCCTGAACGAGGGAAACCGGCTGACCTACCACAGCCATGAACACCGGGACGAGGTGTGGACCATCGTGGACGGCATGGGCCGCACCATCATCGACGGCGACGAGCGGGCGGTGCGCCCCGGGGACGTGGTGACCATGCCCGCGGGTGTGCGCCATACCCTCATTGCGGACAGCCGCCTGGAAGTCATCGAGGTGCAGATCGGCGCCGAGATCGACGTGGCGGACAAGCAGAAATTTGAACTGTGACACGGCAAAGGCCGGGCGGAAGCGCTTTCCGCCCGGCTTTTGCTGTGCTCTCTTGCCAAAGGTATACGCATATGTTATGCTGAAAACAACGAGTTGGCCGTACAGGGGGCGTCCCGGCGGCAGAGAGGAGTTTGAACTGTGGCAAGCAAGTATGTGGAAGTATACAGCGATCTGGCCGCGCGTATCCGGTCCGGGGTCTACCCGGCGGACAGCCGCCTGCCTGCGGAGAATATCCTGATCGAGGAATACAGCGTTTCCCGGGATACCTTGCGCAAAGCCCTGTCCCTGCTGGAACAGGAAGGATTCATCCAGAAATCCCGGGGCAAGGAAGCCCTGGTCCTCAACCACGAAAAGGTGGTGTTCCCGGTATCGGGGCTGACCAGCTTTCAGGAACTGGCGAAGGCGGAAGGTTACCGCACCGTTACCCATGTGGCCCGGCTGGAAACGGTGCGGGGCAACCGGGAACTGATGAAGGCCCTGGACGTGACCAAGGACGACGAAGTCTGGCGGCTGTACCGGGTGCGGGAGATCGAAGGGGAACGAGTGATCCTGGACAAGGATTTCCTGAACCGGAAATATGTGCCTGACCTGCCGGAAGAAGCGGTGCAGGATTCGCTGTATAAGTATCTGGAAGGGGAGCTGGGCCTGCGCATCGGCTTTGCCCAGAAGGAGATCACCGCCGCCCGCGCCACCGAGGAGGACCGCCGGTACCTGGACCTGGGCCGCAACGATATCATTATCCGGGTGTCCAGCTATGTCTACCTGGAAAACGGGGCCCTGTTCCAGCACACCGAATCCCGGCACCGCTGGGACCGGTTTCGATTCGTGGACTTTGCCAAACGCAGTCCGAAATAAAATACGGCGGGGGCTATGCGGCCCGGCCGTATTTTGGTGGTTTTGTAGGGCAGGCGGCTGCCTGCCGGGTGGTTTGCTTCTTGGCAGACGGTAGTCTGCCGGAGACTCCTTCCTTTTCGTGCCCGGCTGACAGGGGAACGGCAGTCTGCCGTTGACTTGTTCCTTTTTGGCGTCAAAAAGGAACCGAAAAACCGCCACCGTTCCGATGCGGTGGACGCCGGCCGGGGCTGCGGCCCCGGACCCCAAGATGCGGCCACCTTACGACGGCCTATTCACCGGCCTGGGGGCCGGTGAACAAGGAAAATGATTTTAATGCCATTTCCCGGTAACAATTACTTGGTGGGAAGATTGCCCAGCTTTCCCGCAAGGCTTTTTAAATCCCTTCCTTGCTCAGGCCCCCCAGGGCCTGAGTAGGCCGTCGTAAGGTGGCCGCACACCCCGGGTCCAGGGCCGCAGCCCTGGTCGGCGGCCGCCGCATCGAAACGGCGGGACTTTTCGCTTCCTTTTGGTCACAAAAGGAAGGACACTGCGGGGGAATGCTGTTCCCCAAGAACCAAGCTACACAAAGCAAAATGGAAAGACATACAAGCCACCCCGCTTGTATGCCTTTTTTTCATTTTGCATCGTCAAATTCACAAAATGACCCCACCCCCTCTTGTGCAAGCCACCAAAGTTTAAAGAACGGTATAGACAAACATATACGTATATGTTATCTTATAGTCACAGCAAAGACATATACGTATAAGTCGGCGGAAAACAACAGACAAATACCAATAAGACGGGCCAACCCCGCAGGAGGAAATCATGGGCAAATTCACGCAGGACGCCACAAAGCTGCTGGAGCTTGTGGGCGGAAAGGAAAACATCAGCGCCGTTACCCATTGCGTCACCCGCATGCGCTTCGTTCTCGTCGATCCTTCCAAGGCCGACGTTCCGGCCATCGAGGCCCTGCCTTCGGCCAAGGGCAGCTTTACCCAGGCCGGGCAGTTCCAGGTCATCATCGGCAACGAAGTGGCCGAGTTCTACAACGAGTTCACCTCCATCGCCGGTATCGAGGGCGTGAGCAAGGAAGCCGTCAAGCAGGCGGCCAAGAGCAACCAGAACCCCGCCCAGCGCTTCATGAGCAACATGGCCGAGATCTTCGCCCCCCTTATCCCCGCCCTGATCGTCGGCGGCTTGATCCTGGGCTTCCGCAACTTCATCGGTGAAGTGAAGATCTTCCAGGACGGCACCATGACCCTGGCCGACATCTCCCAGTTCTGGTCCGGCATGTACAGCTTCCTCTGGCTCATCGGTGAAGCCGTCTTCCACTATCTGCCGGTGGCCATCTGCTGGTCGGTGGTCAAGAAGATGGGCGGCACCCAGATCCTGGGCATCATCCTGGGCATCTGCCTGGTCTCTCCCCAGCTGCTCAACGCTTACAGCGTGGCCGGCGCCGAGACCATCCCTGTGTGGGACTTCGGTTTCTTCCAGATTGAGATGATCGGCTACCAGGCCCAGGTCATCCCCGCCATTCTGGCCGGTTTCGTGCTGGTGTATCTGGAACGCTTCTTCAAGAAGATCGCCCCCGAATACCTTTCCATGATCATCGTTCCCTTCTTCTCCCTGGTCCTGTCTGTCCTCATCGCCCACACCATCGTGGGCCCCATCGGCTGGAAGATCGGCGACGCCATCGCCAACGTGGTGTATGTGGGCCTGACCACCAACCTGCGCTGGATCTTCGCCCCCATCTTCGGTTTCCTGTATGCCCCGCTGGTCATCACCGGCCTGCACCACATGACAAACGCCATCGACACCCAGCTGTCCAACCAGTTCGGCGGCACCATGCTGTGGCCCATGATCGCCCTGTCCAACATCGCCCAGGCTTCCGCCGTTCTGGCCATGATCGTGCTGCAGAAGGGCGAGCGTGACCGCCAGGTCTCCATCCCCGCCTGCATCTCCGGCTACATGGGCGTTACCGAACCCGCCCTCTTCGGCGTCAACATCAAGTACGGTTTCCCCTTCATCTGCGGCATGATCGGCTCCGCCATCGCCGCCACCGTGTCGGTAGGCAGCGGCGTCATGGCCTTCTCCATCGGCGTGGGCGGCCTGCCCGGCTTCCTCTCCATCCAGCCCCAGCACATGGTCATGTTCCTGGTGTCCATGGCCATCGCCATCGTGGTCCCCTTCACCCTCACCCTCATCGTGGGCAAGCGCAAGGGCATCCACTGATCTTTCACCTCAACCCCTGAACAGAAGAAAGGATGCGTCCCCATGATGAAACAGACCGATCTGGGCGGCAAGGTCGTCTATCAGATCTATGTCAAGAGCTTTCAGGATTCCAACGGCGACGGCATCGGCGACCTGCCGGGCCTGACCTCCCGGCTGGACTACCTGGCCGGGCTGGGGGTGGACTACCTGTGGCTGACCCCCATCTACCCCAGCCCCCAGCGGGACAACGGCTACGATGTGGCCGACTACTGCGCCATCGACCCCGTCTACGGCACCATGGAGGACTTCGAGACCCTCTGCCGGGAAGGGGAAAAGCGGGGCATCCGCATCATGCTGGACATGGTGTTCAACCACACTTCCACCGCCCACACCTGGTTCCGCCGCGCCCTGGCCGGGGAGAAAAAATACCAGGACTACTACATCTGGCGGGACGGGGAACCCGGCAACCCGCCCACCAACTGGGTGTCCAAGTTCGGCGGCAACGCCTGGGAATACAGCCCGGAAGTGGGCAAATACTACCTCCACCTCTTTGACGTGACCCAGGCGGACCTGAACTGGGACAACCCCGACCTGCGGGAAGAACTCTTCGCCGTGCTGGACTTCTGGGCCGGCAAGGGCGTGCGGGCCTTCCGGTTCGACGTGGTGAACCTCATCTCCAAGCCCCAGACCCTGGAGGACGACCACCAGGGGGACGGCCGCCGCTTCTACACCGACGGCCCCCGCATCCACGAATACCTGCGGATGCTCAACGAGCGGGGCTTCGGCAAGTACGAGAACGTGGTCACGGTGGGGGAGATGTCCTCCACCAGCCTGGACAACTGCGTGGGCTACACCCGCCCCGACCGGCATGAGCTGTCCATGGTGTTCAGCTTCCACCACCTGAAAACCGACTACAAGAACGGGGACAAGTGGGCCCTGGAAGAAAACCGCTTCGGGGAACTGAAAAAACTCCTCACCGACTGGCAGCTGGGCATGCAGGCGGGGGGCGGCTGGAACGCCCTGTTCTGGTGCAACCATGACCAGCCCCGCATCGTCTCCCGCTTCGGGGACGAAGGGGAATACCGGGTGCGGTCGGCCAAGATGCTGGCCACCGCCATCCACTGCCTGCGGGGCACCCCCTACATCTACCAGGGGGAGGAGCTGGGCATGACCAACGCCCACTTCACCGACCTGGCCCAGTACCAGGACGTGGAGAGCATCAACTACTACCACATCCTGCGGGACAAGGGCCTGAGCGAGGAAGAGACCTACCGGATTCTGGGCGCCCGCTCCCGGGACAACGGCCGTACCCCCATGCAGTGGACGGCGGGGGAAAACGGCGGCTTCACCACCGGCACCCCCTGGCTGGCCGTCAACCCCAACCACGACACCATCAACGCCGAAGCCGCCCTGGCGGACGGGGATTCGGTGCTGGCCTACTACCGGCAGCTGGTAAAATTGCGGAAATCCAGCGATTTGGTGCAGGCGGGTGAATTTGCCCCCATGCTGGCGGAGGATGACCGGGTGTTCGGCTACACCCGCACCCTGGACGGCCGCACCATGGTGGTGCTGTGCAACTTCTACGGCACCGAGGCCCCCGTCACCCTGCCTGAAGCCCTGTGCACCGGGGCAAAGCCGGTGCTGAGCAACATCAGCAAGCGGGAACTGACCCCCGCCATGACCCTGGCCCCCTACGAGGCGGGCGTCTGGGAAGTGTAACCCCTTTCCCCGGGAAAATACGGACAAAGCAAAAGGACAGACCCTTGGGGCACCCTCCGTAAGGAAGGTGCCCCAAGGACTTTTGTATCTTAAGTTAAATAATAGTTTTGTTGAAACGGTGTGGCTTTACTATGCCGAAAGGAATACCAAACAAACGCTATACACCAGAATTCAAGAAGCAGGTAGTAGAGGCGGTCATACAGGACGGACTAAGCTACCAGGAGGCTGCCAGAATTTATGAAGTTCAAGGACATGACCGCATCCAAAGCTGGGAACGGATTTATTTGGAAGAGGGGCCGGAAGGTCTTACGGTGGAGCGTAGAGGGCGCAGAAGCACAGGCAGGCCAAAGAAGCTCCCCAGCAAAGTAGAAGAGGACTTGCTTGCCGAAGTGCAGCGGCTGCGAGCGGAAAATGCATACCTAAAAAACTTGCAAGC
>CALXHS010000003.1 GCA_944388165.1 uncultured Gemmiger sp.
GGAAGCGAAAAGGGCCCGCCGTTCCGATGCGGCGGCCGCCGGCCGGGGCTGCGGCCCCGGACCCCAAGATGCGGCCACCTTACGACGGCCTATTCACCGGCCTGGGGGCCGGTGAACAAGGAAAAAGTTTTAAAACCATTTCCCGGGAACGGCTGCAAAGCAGAAGCTTTTCCCCTGCGACTTTTTAACTCCATTCCTTGCTCAGGCCCCCAGGGCCTGAGTAGGCCGTCGTCAGGTGGCCGCATTCCCCGGGTCCAGGGCCGCAGCCCTGGTCGGCGCCCACCGCCTCGAAACGGTGGCGGTTTTTCGGTTCCTTTTTGACGCCAAAAAGGAACAACCCAACGGCTGCCAGCCGTTTCCCCTTTGCCCAATGACCTTCCATTGTGCTACAATAAACCCAACAAACAATTAAAAGGAGAGGTCCCTCATGTCTGATTCCACCGGCCTGCCTGCCAGCGGCGAGCAATTGCGGTACATGCAGCTGCTTTCCAAAGAATTTCCCACCATCGCGGCCGCCGCCAGCGAGATCATCCGCATTGAAGCCCTGCTCCGGCTGCCCAAGGGCACCGAGCATTTCATGAGCGATCTGCACGGCGAGCACGAAGCCTTTCTCCACATTCTGAACAACGCTTCCGGCGTGATCCGGGAAAAGATCGACCTGGTCCTGGGGGATTCGGTGCCTGCCCACGACCGGGCGGAACTGGCCACCCTCATCTACTACCCCGTGCAGAAACTGCCCGAGATCAAGGCCCGGCAGTCCGACCTGGACGGCTGGTACCGCCGCACTTTGCTGCAGCTCATTGATCTGTGCCGTCTGGTTTCCAGCAAGCACACCCGGGCCCACGTGCGCAAATGCCTGCCCCGCAGCTGCGCCCACATTCTGGACGAGCTGCTCCACGCCCATTTCGAGGACCACGACAAGGACCTGTATTACGGCGAGATCATTGACAGCATCCTGCGGTACGAGCGGGCGGACGCCTACATCATCCGGCTGTGCCAGGTCATCAAGCATCTGGCGGTGGACAAGCTGCACATCCTGGGGGATGTGTTCGATCGGGGCGCCCGGCCCGACCTGATCATGGACCAGCTCATGGAGCACCACGACGTGGACATCCAGTGGGGCAACCATGACGTGGTCTGGATGGGCGCGGCGGCGGGCAGCGCCGTCTGCGTTTTCACTGTCCTCAAAACCTCCCTGGCCTACGGCAACCTGGACCTCATCGAGACCGGGTACGGCATCAGCCTGCGGGCGCTGGAACGCTTTGCCATGCACTTCTACGGCGGCCCCATCGACCGTCGTTGGATCCCCCATGCCGACGAGCGGGAAAACCTCTCCCTCGATGCACAGACCCGCAACGCCCGGATGCACAAGGCCGTGACCCTGCTCATGTTCAAGCTGGAAGCCCAGGTCATTGCCCGCAACCCGGATTTCCGCATGCAGGGCCGGGATTACCTGAACCAGATCGACTACCAGGCGGGCACCGTGCTCTGCCAGGGCAAGGTCTATCCCCTGCTGGACCGGGACCTGCCCACCGTGGACCCCGCCGCCCCCACCGCCCTGACCCCCTGGGAACATTCCCTGGTGGAAGAACTCTGCCGGGCCTTCACCCAGAGCGAACGGCTGCAGCGGCACATCCGCTTTCTGTATGCCCGGGGCGCGGTGTACAAGGTATTCAACGGCAACCTTCTCTTCCACGGGGCGGTGCCCATGACCCCCGAAGGGGATTTTGCCCCCGAGAGCTTCGAAGGGCGGCAGTACAGCGGCAAGGCCCTGTTTGATTACTGCGACCGCCGGGCGCGGCAAGGCTACTTCGCCCCGCCGGGCAGCCCCGAACGCCAGGCAGGGCAGGATTTTCTGTGGTACCTGTGGTGCGGGTCGCTCTCCCCCATCTTCGGGCGCAGCGCCATGACCACCTTTGAACGGCTGTTCATTGCGGATAAGGCCGCCCACGCCGAGGTGAAGAACCCCTATTACCTGCTGGTCAGCGGCCCCCGGGCGGAGGAGATCGCCGTGCGCATCCTGGCGGAATTCGGCCTTTCCGGGGAAGGCTGCCACATCCTCAACGGCCATGTGCCGGTGCGGGCGGTGGAGGGCGAAGACCCGGTGAAGGCCGGGGGCCGCCTGGTGGTCATCGACGGCGGGTTCTGCCGGGCGTACCACCGGCGCACCGGCATTGCGGGGTATACCCTGGTCTACAACAGCCGGGGCATGACCCTGCGCACCCACCAGCCCTTCGAGAGCACCGCCAAGGCCATCCGGGAGGACGAGGACATCGCTTCCCAGAGCAAACCCATCTACACGGCGCCCCGGCGCATCCTGGTGCGGGACACCGACGAGGGCCGGGATTTCCAGGCTACCATCGCCGACCTGACCCGCCTGCTGGAAGCCTACCGCGCCGGTGTGCTGGTGCAGCACGGGGACTGACCCTTGACAGCCTGCCCCCGCGGGGGTATGATTAGGCCGCAAAACAGAACACGGGCCCGGGCGGTCAAACCGCCGGGCCCGATAGACTGTTGAAAAAGTTCAAATCCGTCTCCATCGGCGGACATGCGCCGACGATGGAGACTCCGACAGAGAAATTTTGCGGCAAATTGTGTGCGAGGAGCCAAGCGACGAGTGCGCGATTTGCCGTAAAATTTTGTCGAAGGGGATTCCAAAAGGGGAAATAGACGCGGCAGGCACCGCCGTGCGCGGCTGTTGCCCCTTTTGCAGCGTGTCGAGTTTCTCGACACGCTGACGGGCCCGGGCGGTCAAACCGCCGGGCCCGATGATTTTGCCTTTTTTCGGGAAAGTATATGGCGGGGCGCGGGAAGCCCCGCCCCTTTGAAGGAGGTTCGGCTGTATGCTGGAAAAACTGCGTCATCACGGACAGATGTCCGACGCGTTGCGTACCATGTTCTTTCTCACCCTTTCGGGCGGGTTCCAGGACGGCTACACCTACATGGCCCGGGGCCAGGTCTTTGCCAACGCCCAGACCGGCAACGTGATCCTGTTCGGGGTGCATCTGTGCGGCGGTGAATGGGCCGCCGCTCTGCGCTATCTGGTGCCGGTGGCGGCTTTCGGGGCCGGGGTGTATTTTTCGGCCTGGGTGCGCCACCGCTTCGGCAATCATCAGCGGCTGCACTGGCGGCAGCTGGTGCTGGGCATCGAGATTTTGCTGCTCTTCCTGGTGGGCTTCCTGCCCGCAGAACTGAACCTGCCCGCCAACGTGCTGGTGAGCTTTGTCTGCGCCATGCAGGTGCAGGCCTTCCGCAAGGTGCGGGGCAGCGCCTACGCCAGCACCATTTGCATCGGCAACCTGCGCAGCGGGGTACAGTGCCTGTTTGACTGGCGCCACAACGGCGACGCCGCCGCCCTGCGCAAAGCTCTGCGCTACCTGACCATCATCACCGTGTTCGGTGTGGGGGCGGTGCTGGGCTGCCTGACCTCCCAGATGTGGGGCCTGCGGGTCATCTGGTGCAGCTGCGCCCTGCTGGCGGTGAGCTTCCTGCTCATGTTCTGCCGGGAAGAGGAAGCCGAAGGCTGAATCACTCCGCCGGGACCGGGCGGCGGAAGTTCTGCACCTTCTCAATGAGGAAGGAGGACAGGGTCACCGTCACCAGGGAAAAAGCGATGCGCCAGGCGGGGATATAACTCAAAGACAAGGCCAGCACGGTTAGATCGGTGATGAGATAGCACCGGGCCAGCCCCCAGCCGGACAGCCGGTTGATGACCAGAGCCAAAGCGTCGTCGCCGCCGCTGGAGCCCCCCTGCCGGATGATAAGCCCCACCCCCACGCCGATGAACAGGCCGCCCAGTATGGCGGCGGCCAGGGGATGGGGGGAAAGGTCGGGCAGCATGGGAGGAAAGCTCTCCCACACCTTGAACCAGGCGGCCATGGCAGCGCTGGACACCACCGCCGTGCGCAAAAAACCGGCCCCCAGCACCTTCAGCGCTGCCGCGTAGCACAACAGGTCCAGCACCGGGGACACCAGGGAGGCAGGCAGCCCGGTCCAGTGATTGACAAAGAGCAGCAGCCCCAGCACGCCCCCTTCGGTGATGCCGGTGCGCTGGTGGATGTTATACAGGCCGAAGGTGGCGATGGCCGCCCCCAGGGCGATCATTCCCAGCCGCCGGGGCGGGAACTCATCCCGCAGGCTGCACAAAACATTCCGCAGCCATTTGTTGAACTTTCCCATTGGTTTTCACCTCACCTGTATCATAAACCCTGGAACGGTTCCAGAGTCAACAGGCAGAAAAAGAACATCCCCGCGCCTTTCAGCAAGGTGCGGGGACATGTTTTTGCATCAAAATCAGGTTTTTGGCCCCTCAGCGGTGGTCCCGCTGCAGTTCGATCCAGGCAAGGTCGCCCCGTTCCAGGCCGTGGATGAGCACTTCGGCGGTGGCGATGTTGGTGGCCACCGGGATGGTGTGCATATCGCACAGGCGCAGCAGGTTGACGGCGTTGGGCTCGTCCGGGCGGGCGTTGACCGGGTCGCGGAAGAACAGGAGCATGTCCACCTCGCCGCAGGCGATCATGGAGCTGATCTGCTCCGCGCCGCCCCGCCCGCCGGGATACAGGCAGCGCACCGGAAGACCGGTGTTGTCGTGCACCACCTTGCCGGTGACGCTGGTGGCCACCAGCTCATTCTGGGACAGAATGCGGATATAGGCGGTGCAGAACTGCGCCATCAGTTCTTTGCGGGAATCATGGGCAATCAGGGCGATCCTCATGGGGGCAACGTACTCCTTTGCAAATCCGGCGGATGGCCGGGTGACGGCCCTCCACAGTATAACGGTCATACATTTACTATACGGTAGAAAGGGAAAGAACGCAAGCGCCGGGGGCCCCGGGGCGGGGTGCAGGCCGGGTTTTGCGCAAAAAAAGCAGGTTTTGCGGCGGATTACCGCGCAATTTTCACAATGTTGCCTGAAAAATTTTGGCCAAACCGCTAGCGGCCGCCGTGATATAATAAATAAAATCTAATTGGTTGGGCGCACTGCGCCCGAAAGGGGAGAAGCCTGATGAAACGTTCCGCGCAGACCGTGATCCGTGAAGGAGCCTATTACACCATCGCCGCCGCCAACGGCCGTGTGCTGGAGGTAGCCGATTTCAACACCGAGAACGGCGCTTCGGTGCGGCTCTGGAGTTATGAAGGACAGCCCTGGCAGCAGTGGGCGTTTGAGGAAGCCGCCGACGGCCAGTACCGCATCCGCAACCGCTTTACCGGCAAGGTCATGGACCTGGCCATGAGCGGTGTGGTCAACGGCACCTGGGTCCACCAGTGGAGCAAGACCTCCGGCGCAGGCCAGCGCTGGGAACTGGTTCCCGCCGACAACGGCCGGGTGAAGATCCGCAACGTACTGGCCGACAAGGTCATCGACCTGGTGGGCATGCGGGTGGACAACGGCACCCAGGCCCAGATCTGGCAGGATGTGTACGGCGAAAACCAGCTGTGGCGGCTGGAACCCGTGCCCGCCAAGCTGCTGAACGATCCCCCTGCCGCCCCGGTGCGCACCGCGGCCCCCAAGACCACCCGCACCCAGACCGGCAAGGGCGCCAAGGCCAAAAAGACATCCGGCAAGGGTGCCCGCCGCGCCGCCAAATAAACCACGAACCAACAAGCCTTTACGCCCCGCCTGCGGCCTTGCCGCGGGCGGGGTTTGCTGGTATAATGAGGGGTAGTCGTTTTTTTGCAGCCTGCCCCGCCCGTCCTGCGGCTCACCGGGACAGCGCCGCTGTTTCCTGCTTGAATCGAAAGGGTTTTCCATGACCTATTATTCCCTTGTTTTTCCCTTGTTCTTTGCCGCGGCGGTTCTGGTGTTCTGGCTGGTGCCGCCCAAGGCCCGGCCTGCTGTTCTGCTGGCGGCCAGCGCCGTGTATATGGCCGGCTGGGGGGCTTTGTCCCTGGGTGTGCTGGCGGGGGTGACCCTGGTCACCTGGGCCTGCGGCCGGGGTCTGGCCGCTGCCAAAACCACCGCCGGGCGGCGGGTGTTTCTGGTGCTGGGGCTGCTGGGCAGCGCGGGGTATCTCTTTGCCCGCAAGGCGGTGCCCCTCTTTGCCCCCGGGGTGAGCCTGCTTGCCGTCACCGGTCTGGCTTTCTACGCCCTGCAGGCCGCCGCCTACATCGCCGACCTGTACAAAGGCAAATGCCCGGTACAGAAAAACCTTCTCACTTACGCGGTGTATGTCAGCTTCTTCCCCCGCATCCTCAGCGGTCCCATCGGCCGCCCGGAAGAATTCTTCCCCCAGCTGGAGAACCTTTGTTCCGGCAGCCGCCGGTGCGAACCCCAACGGCTGCGCCGGGGTCTGGTGACCATGCTGGGGGGCTGGGCGGAAAAGCTGGTCATCTCCAACCTGCTTTCCGCCTGGGTCACCCCCATCTACGCCCGCTGGACCGAATGCAGCGCCCCGGTGGTGCTGGTGGGGGGCCTGGGCTTCGCCTTCTCCCTCTACTTTGATTTCGCCGGGTACAGCCACCTGGCCCTGGGGGCTTCCCGGGTGCTGAGCATCGACCTTCCCGCCAACTTCCGCCGCCCCTTCTTTGCCCAGAGCATGGGGGAATTCTGGCAGCGGTGGCACATCTCCCTGTCCGGCTGGCTGCGGGATTACATCTACATCCCCTTAGGCGGCAGCCGCCACGGCCCCCTGCGCCGGACGCTCAACCTCATCGCCACCTTTGTGGTCAGCGGGTTGTGGCACGGCAGCGCCTGGCATTACCTCTTCTGGGGGCTGCTTCACGCCCTGTTGCAGATCGCGGGCATCCTGACAAAACCCCTGCGCCGTCCCTTCGCGGGCCGGGGCGGGGCGGTGATGGTATGGGTGCGCCGGGCCTTTGTGACCTTCTGCTTTGCGGTGACCCTGGTCTTCTTCAACGCTTCCAGCGTAGCCCAGGGCTTCGGCATGATCGGGCGGATGTTCAGCGGCGCCGCCGGACTGGGCCCCCTGGACCTGGGTGTTTCCGGCACCGAGCTGGCCTTCGCTGCCCTGGGGCTGGTCATCGCCTTTGTGCTGGACCTCGTCGCCGAGAAGGCGGAAGCCCAAGGCTCCTGCCTGTATGACCGCTTTGCCGCCCTGCCCGGGGCGGTGCGCACCGCCGCCCTGCTGGTGCTGGCGGTGACCGTGCTGGTCTTTGCCTGCCGCCTGGTAGGCGGGGACGCGGCTTCCTTCTACTACGCACAGTTTTAAGGGGGAGGACGCAGCATGAAAGGATTTCTTCTTCGCCTGGCGGCCTTTGTTCTGGCCGCGCTGGTGCTTTTTGCCGGGGTGCTGGGGCTTTCGGCCTTTGCCCCCTTCTCGGAAATTTTCGCCAAACTCACCGACTCCACCGGCTATTCCGCTTCGGCCAGTGAGGAGATCGGAGCCCACATCGCCAACGTGCAGGCTGACGACGGCGCCACCGCTCTGATCCTGGGGGACAGCGTCTGCTGGCAGGTGTTCGACCCCTTCAGCCTGTGCAACACCGCCTACCGCATCGACGGCAGCAACCGGGCGGTGACCCTGGCGGGGCAGTATCTGCTGGCCAAGGCCTTCCTGGACGCCCACCCCGGCGCCACCGACGTGTATCTCATCCTCACGCCGGACAGTTTTGCCGCCGGGTTTGACGCCGGGTACGGCTACCAGTACGCCGCGGCCCCCTTTGCCGCCGCCGGGCTGCTGGACGGCCTGGACGAGACCACCCGGGCGGAACTGAACGCCGCCTACGGCGCGCCCTTCCTCACCAAGGACTTTGTGCGGTGGGCGGATGCTTCCCCCCTGGTGAAAAAACTCTACCTCAACGCTCTGGAAGTTCTGCCCGACAAAGAATCCCAGGGCGCGCTGCCCGCCATGGCGGCCCGCAACCTGGAAAACCTGGCCGCCCTGTGTGAAGAGCGGGGCGCGGCCTTCCACCTGCTGTGCGCCCCCCTGGCAGACAGCGAAGCCCGCCGCACCTCCATGGCGGCGCTGGAAGAGGCTTTCCGGCGGGCGGGGCTGTATGACAGCTATGCCACCTACTTCACCTGCACCCCCTGGTACGACCCGGCGCTGTTCGGGGAGGACGGGGTACACTTTGACAACGCAACGGCCGATATGGATTTCTACGCCCAGGTGATACGGGACATCCAGGCCGCCACCGGCCTTTTGGACGGGCTGGTGCTGAGTTACGACTGACCCATTATTTTGACGTTTGGAAAGGCGGTTTCCCATGCAGTTCAGTGAACTTTCGATCCGTGAACCCATCCTGCGGGCCACCCGGGAGATGGGCTTTACCGAGATGACCGAGATCCAGCAGAAGGCCATTCCCCTGATGATGGACGGCCACGACATGATCGCCAAGGCCCCCACCGGCACCGGCAAGACGGTGGCTTTCGGCATTCCGGTGCTGGAAAAGGTGGCGGACGCCCCCGCGGCGGCCCCCAAGGCGGTGATTTTGAGCCCCACCCGGGAACTGGCCCAGCAGATCGCCCAGGACCTGAAGAACCTGGCCCAGTTTCTGCCCGAGGTGAAGATCGTCTGCGTCTACGGCGGCGCGGGCATGGACAAGCAGCAGCGCCAGCTGAAGGCGGGCTGCCAGGTGGTGGTGGCCACCCCGGGGCGTCTGATGGACCATTACCGCCACCACGCCATCGACCTGTCCCAGGTGGAGACCATCGTGCTGGACGAGGCCGACGAGATGCTGAACATGGGCTTTTACAAGGACGTGCGGCACATCATCGACCTGATGAAGCACCGCAAGTGCCTGTCCATGTTCTCGGCCACCATCAGCCGGGAAGTGCTGGACATCGGCTGGCTGTACCAGAAGAACGCCGCCGAAGTCAGCGTGCAGCCGGTGGAGGATTCCAGCCCCAAGATCGACCAGTTCAAGCTGCTGACCACCGGCCGGGACAAGCTGGCCGACCTGGCCCAGATCATCATTTCCAAAGACTACAAGCGGGTGATGGTCTTCTGCAACACCAAGTACAACACCGGCATGCTGGCCAACCAGCTGGCCCGGCTGAACTTCAACGTGGACTGCCTCCACGGGGACCTGTCCCAGGCGGAGCGCAACCGCATCATGCAGCGGTTCAAGGCCGGTGAGATCGCCGTCCTGGTGGCCACCGACGTGGCCGCCCGGGGCATCGACGTGTCCGACGTGGACGCGGTCATCAACTACGACGTGCCCGAGGAGAACGAGCACTACACCCACCGCATCGGCCGCACCGGCCGTGCCCGCCGGGAGGGCGCCAGCTACCTCTTCTACACCAAGGAGGAGACCAAGCGGGTGGACACCCTGCTGCGCCTGACCCGCAACTCCGACGACTGCCGTTCGGTGCATTTCGACTTCAACCACGAGAACCTGGTGGTGGAGGAAAACACCCCCACCGACCGGTTCCAGATCAAGTGCTATTTCTGAGTGACTTCTATGCAAGAAACGCTGTACTATAATGGCCATATCCATTGCGGTGACGGCCGGACCTGCACCGCTTTGCGGGTGCGGGAGGGACGGATTTTCCACATTGGGGGCCCGGAACTGTTGAAAGAAGCCCAGGGCATCCCCGCCGTGGACCTGCACGGGGCCTGGGTGGTGCCCGGTTTCAACGACAGTCACCTGCATCTTCTGGATGTGGGCCGGGGGCTGGGGGCCATCGACCTCTTCGGGGCAACCTCCCCCGCCGACATGGCCGCCCGCTGTGCGGACTTTATCCGCCGCCGGAACATTCCCGCCGGGCGGGCCCTCTACGGCAACGGCTGGAACCAGGACAAGTTCGACGGCGCCCCGGTGCTGCCCACCCGGGCGGACCTGGACGCCCTGGTGCCGGACCATCCCCTGCTGCTGGACCGGGTGTGCGGGCACATCATGGTGTGCAACACCGCCGCCCTGAAAGCCGCGGGCATCACCGCCCACACCCCGGTGCCGGAAGGCGGGGGCATCGACCTGGGCCCGGACGGGCAGCCCAACGGCCTTCTGCGGGACAACGCCATCCCCCTGGTGCGGGCCATCCTGCCCGGCGAGAGCGTGGAGGACATCAAGTCCGCCTTTGTGGCCGCCTGTGCCCGGGCGGTGTCCAAGGGGCTGACCACCGTGCAGACCTGCGACATCCGCAGCCGGGACTGGCCGCTGGTCCTGCAGGCGCTGCGGGAGCTGGACGAAGCAGACCTTTTGCCCTTGCGCCTGACCCTGCAATGCGCCCTGGATACCCCGGAGGACCTGCGGGCTTTTCTGGATGCGGGCATTAAAAACGGCCGCATGTGGAAGATAGGGCCGCTGAAGCTCTTCCTGGACGGGTCCCTGGGGGCCCGCACCGCCTGGATGCGCCGGGATTACGCCGACGAACCGGGACAGCGGGGGCTGTGCTGTCTGGCATACGACACCGCCCTGACCATGGCCCGCATGGCCGACGAAGCAGACATGCAGGTGGTGGCCCATGCCATCGGGGACGCCGCCGTGGACGAGATGCTGGATATTATTGAGGCCCTGGCCCCCGATGGGGCCAATCCCCGCCGCCATGGGGTGGTCCATTGCCAGATCACCACCCGGGACCAGTGGGACCGGTTTGCGGCGCTGCACGCCGGGGCGATGGTGCAGCCGGTGTTCCTGGATTACGACCACACCATCGTCACCGCCCGGTGCGGGGCGGACCTGGCCGCCACCAGCTATGCCTTCGGCACGGCGGTGCGGCTGGGGGTGCCGGTGAGTTACGGCACCGACGCCCCCGTGGAGGACCTGGACCCGCTGCGCAACTACTACTGCGCCGTGACCCGCCGTCCCCTGGCGGGGGGCGAGCCCTGGCAGCCGGAGGAATGTGTGACCCGGGCCGAGGCCCTGGCCTGCTATACCAAGGGCAGCGCCTTCAACGAGTTTGCCGAAGGGGAAAAAGGGATGCTCCTGCCGGGGTATCTGGCGGATTTTGTGGTGCTGGATGGGGATCTTCTCACCGTGCCGGAGGAGCAGCTGTTGCAGCTGCGGGTGCTGGCCACGGTGGCGGGGGGACGGGAGGTTTATACCGCTCCCGGCGCCCTTGTGTAAGGCGGCGGGCTGCTGTTTGATTTTTTTAGCATACTTGCTTGTTAAGGACGGGGGTTATCCTCGTCCTTTTTTGTTGGTTGCTTTTTGGAAAACGGCTGCCAGCCGTAGGGTTGTCGCTTTTTGCCGCCAAAAAGCGACGGAAAAACCGCCACCGTTTCGAGGCGGTGGACGCCGACCAGGGCTGCGGCCCTGGACCCGGGGTGTGCGGCCACCTTAC
>CALXHS010000004.1 GCA_944388165.1 uncultured Gemmiger sp.
AGAAGGCATAAAAAATGCCCCCGAGTAGGGGGCGGCCCGTGGTAAAAGTGTGGTTGCCAGACTTTTCAGGGCTCCCTTTAGGGAGCGACCACAGGAGATAGGCCCTTATAGGGCCTGTTCAAACCACTCGTTCAACGGGTGGTTTTGATTTGTCAGGCCTTTTTGCGCCCCCGAAAGACCAGAAGCAGGGTCAGGGCCAGCCCCAGCAGGCTGAGCAGCAGCCCCCCGCCCATACCGGGCTGGGTGTAGGTCAGGGTGAGGGCGTGGGCCCCGGCGGGCACCTCCACCCCCAGCAGATACCCGGCGGCCTGCACCGGAACGGCTTCGCCGTCCAGTTCCGCCCGCCAGTTTTCGTCGTAAGGCAGTGTCAGCACCGCCAGCCCGTCGGCGGCGGTTTCGGTGTTCAGGGTCACCGCCCCGTCCCGCCAGCCGGTCACCGCGGGGGCGGCGGCGCGGAGGGCATTACAGGCGGCGGCCAGGGCGGCCTCGTCCAGAATGGCGAAGGCTGCGGAGTCCACCTCCGCGCCCAGGGTCAACTCTACCTTGTCCCCGGCGGCGACCCGTCCCAGGTCGATGACCGACCCGGAGGAGCGCTCCAGGGTCAGCACGGTGCCCGCATCGGCGCCGTTTACCGTCAGGGGCACATCCGCCGCCGTGCCGGTGAAGACCCCATAGAGAATGCCATCGGTTTCCGCCGTGAGGGAGAAGGCGCGGCCCGCGCCCCCCTCCAGCCGGGTGAAAAGGGATGTCTTCTCCCCGAGAAGGGCGGAATAGAGGGTCTCGGCGGCGGTGAAGGGGTCGGCGGCGTCGGTCAGGTCGAAGTCTGCGGCGCTGCCGTGGCTCCACAGGGCCCGGGGCAGGGCGTTTTCATTCTTGTATACCTGCCAGGGGGTGTCCAGCCCGCTGGCGGTGAAGTGGGTGGGCACCCGTCCGCCGTCCCGGTCCAGGAAATACCCGATGGAGAGCAGGCTGTCTGCCGCGGCGGTGCTGCCCCCCAGATACCCGTAGCTGGCCCCGTAATTGCAGTAGCCCAGGGCCATGAGCAGCATGGTCCCGGTGCCGTCCTGCACGCTGCTGAAGTGGGTCAGTCCCTCAAATCCCAGCAGCATGGGGTCGTTGAGGGTGCGGAAAAAGGTCTTTTCCATGCGGAAATTTCCGGTGTCGGCAGCTCCCACCGCCTGCACGGTGGCGCGGCCATCGGAAACAAAGGTTTCGTAGTCCGCCACCGGGTAGGCTTCAAACTGGCGCAGGGCCCAGGTGCTGTTCAGGGCCAGTTCCCCGGCCACCAGCACCGCCAGCGCCCCGGCGGCCAGACGGCGGCGTTGTCCTTGACTCTGCCGCCACAGCCAGGCAAGGCCCAAGGCGGCCAGCAGCAGCACGCAGGCCAGGGCCCAGCGGCGGCGGCCGTAGGTCTCGGCCCGGGTGAGAAAGACCGCCGCCGCCAGCACCAGGGCCAGCGCCCCGGCAGTGAACGCCCGGCGGCGTGTGAATGTTGCCGTCAGCGCCCCGGCCCCCAGGGTCAGCAGCCAGAAGACCAGCAGGAAACTCTGCCGGTAGGGGAACCAGTTGGGGGCGGCAAACCCGTGCCAGACCAGGTCCAGGGGCTGCCACCACATGCTGAGGACCAGAAAGGCGGCCAGGGCGGCAAAAGCCAGCTTTTCCCGGCGGGGCCGGGGGCTGACGACGTACAGCAAAAATCCCGCCAGCCCCAGCATGCCGCAGTAGACAGGGGGCAGGCCGGTCTGCACGTCCGCCCACACAAAGCTGCCGGTGAAGAATTTCTGAATGAGGTCCCAAAGGGAAAACTGCACCCCGCCGGTCCATTCCAGGCTGGTGTTTTTCACACCCAGAATTTCGGTGACGGCAGGGACCAGCACCACCCCGGAAAGGGCCGCAGCGGTCACCCCGCAGAAGGCGAAGCGCCCCAGCAGGCCCGGCACCGCTTTCCGCCCTCCGTCCAGAGGGCGGGCGGCCAGATGCACGAGAATATACAATACGGAGAATATGCAGAGCATATACCCCATGTAGAAATTGGTGAAAATGGCCGCGGCCAGGGCAAGTACAAAACGCAGGCCACGCTTGCCCGCCAGCAGGTCATCCAGTCCGGCGGCCACCACCGGCAGCAAGATCACCGAATCCAGCCACAGCACGTTCTGGGCATAGGCCACCGAGTAGCCCATAAGCCCGTAACACCAGCCCAGAGGAACAAACAGGGCACAGGGGCCCCAGTGCCGCCGCAGATACCACACAAAGGTCAGCGAGGCCAGGGTGATCTTCAGCGCCCAGACCACACAGCACAGCCAGCCGTAGGTCTCGGGGGCAAAGAGCAGATACAGCCAGGCGAAGGGACTGGCAAAGTAGTAGGCAAAAAGGGCGAAGGCCCCGCCCCCCGGGCCCATGTCCCCGGCGTAGAAGAGGCTGCCGCCTTCCCGCACCGCGTCATAAAAATGGGCGTAGAAAGGAATATACTGGCTGTTCAGGTCCCCGGTCATCACCGAGTTGGGCCCGAAAGGCCAGTAGCCGCAGAGGGCGTAGACGGCGCAGAGGATGAGCACCATGCCCCCCGCTGTAAGCAGGTAGGGGAGAGTGGATTTTTTCAGGTTAGCCATGCGGATTTCCCCCGATGCAGTCAAGAAAATTCAGCGGCGCAGCCGGGCGGCCCAGAAGGCCAGCAGGTCCCACAGCGCCGCAAACACGGCGGGCAGTACCGCCAGGGCCAGCCCCTGTTCCCCGATAGGCAGGAAGTACCGCCACAAAGGCAGGGGGGCGTTGACGGTAAGGGCGGCGTCGGCGGCCCCCAGCACCACCCCTTCGCCCCCGGCGGGGTCGATGCGCACCGAACCCCAGCCCAGGGGAAAGACCAGCAGCACATCCCCGGCAGCGGTCTCAGACGCCCACACCCGGCGGCGCAGGCTGGCGTCCTGGCCGGATCTGCCGTAATAGCCCTCAAACCCGGAAGCCGGGGCGTCGGTGGTCAGGGTGACGCTGCGCACGGCCTGGTCCAGGTCCGGCAGCAGCTGGGGGTCTCCCCCCGCCGTGACCCATTGCCCGGCTTCGTCCTGAACAACGTCCTGCATGGGAATGTCGGACAAAGCCAGGGTCTCGGTGTGCAGCCGCCCGGTGGCAAAGCCCAGGGCGTCCCACCCGGCGCAGAAAAGAGCGTACAGCACCCACAGCACCAGGGCCAGGGCGTAGGCGGTCACCATGCGGTGGCGGCCGCAGAAGGCAAGACGTTGTTTCATGCGGCCCCTCCTACGTTGCAGACAAAATCGAACAGGTCGGTCCCGGCGTTGTATTCATACACCGCCGCCCCGGCCTCACAGCCGGACAGTGCATCGCTGAACAGGCTGGCATAGCCTTGGGCAAAGAGGTCGTCGGATGCTTCGATGAAGATATAGGTGCATCCGCTGTCCAGAATATAGTGGTGGAGTTCCTCGGTGGTGTAGGGATGGTAGTAGAGGGTATCCTCCGGCAGCGCCCCGGGCAAGGCGAAGGTGCCGCCGCCGCCCATGCCGGTGGTGCCGCTGTAATCCAGATACCAGGGATAGAACTCATAGGTGTACAAAAACCACCGGCTGCCGTCGTCCCCCTGGCTCACAAAGAAGATGTGGGCGTCCTCGGGCACCACGGCCTGCACTTCTTCGGTCACAGCCTGGGTGGCCCGGCGTTCGGCATAGGCGGCGTCCCCACAGCCGAACACGGTAAGGGAGAAGGGCACCCGCAGCCACACCAGCCCGGCCAGACCCAGCACCAGCACCCCGAACCCGGTCTGCAGCAGCCCGGCGGGGCGTTCCTCGTCCATGGCCCGCAGGGCCAGCGCCCCGGCGGCCAGCAGCCAGCCCAGCAGGTACGGGTACATGTACCGCTCAAAGCCCACCAGGCCGTCGGACACTTCGTCCCGGAAGACATACACGTAGGTCAGCCCGATGAAGAAGAAATAGGCGGCAAAGCCTCCCAGGCCCAGCACCGCGAACAACCCCGCCTGACGGCGAAGGGACTTTTCCCGGGTGAAGAGGGCAGCGGCCACGGCCAGGGCCATGGTCAGCGCCACCACCACAATAAAGGGCCCCACCATGGTGGTGGTCGTGGAGAACAGGTTTTTCACCATTCCGCCCATAATTGTGGAAAACTTTTCCGTCCGGCCGATGCCCAGCAGTTCCTTGCAGCCGGTGATGACCATTTCGGCCTGGCCCATCTGCTGGGTGCCGCCCACGTTGGAGGTGTCCGCCGTGGTGAAGGCCGCCAGATAGTACTGCCAGGGCAGGAAGGCGGCCACGCAGGCTACAAACAGTCCGGCAGCCTTGGCCAGGGTCTTGCCCACCACGGGAGCGGGGGCTTTTTCGGCCAAAGCGCCCAGGAAGGCATCCGCCCCGATGATGCCCGCCGCCACCAGGGCCATGGCAAAGCCGGTGTCCTTTTCCATACACAGGGCGGCCAGGGCCAGGGCGGTGGGCCACAGGGCCCGGCGCTTGTTCATGTAATACACCGCCATGGCCCCGCCGAAGGTCAGGCCCAGGGGGATGTCCGAAAGGCTGGAAGCGTAGAGGTCGGTGGTGCGGGTCACGTTGCCGTACAGGGTGATGAGGAAGGGCAAAAGGAACCCGAAGCCCAGCGCCGGGACCACCCGCCGCCAGGCCCCTTTGGGGGCATTCGCCGTCAGGGTGGTGAAGATGGACAGAAGCAGAATGTCATACCCGGCCAGCACCCGCCATTCGGCGTAAGGGCCGAAGAACTGGAAGAAATACCCCAGCATGATGAGCCCCGGGCGGTGAGAACCCACCCAGTCCCAGCCGATCTCGGCGTTGCCGTACAGCGCGCCGGAGGTCTTGACGATCTTGGCCGCCGTGCCCCAGAAGGAAAACTCGTCCCAGGTGGAGTACATGGGCTGCCGCCAGGCAAAGAACACCAGCAGCGCCGCCGCCAGCACCCAGAAGGCCACAAAGCCCGGGGCCGCCAGCACCGAAACGGGGTTCTTGCGCCCCACCGGGGCAAAGGCCAGCACCCAGGCCGCCGCGGCCAGGGCAAAGCAAAGCCACCCGGCGGGGACCAGCAGCCCCACCATGCCCCCCAGGGCCAGAAACAGCATCACGCCGCACAGAGCGGTGAAGGGGGCCAGGGGCGCGGGCAGGGATGTGCGCCGGGCCAGCAGCACGGCGAACCCCGCCAGCGCCGCCAGTGATACCAGACTCAACAACAATTCCATAACAACTCTCCCAACAGGGTGTCAGCGGGCGGATTCCCGCCGCAAGGTCAAAGCACAGCCCGCCAGCCCCGGCAGCACCGCCAGCCAGAACAGCTGCGCCGCCCCCGGCACAAAATAGGCGGTCCAGGGCTGGGGCTCATTGAGGACGATGGCGGTCACGGTGACGGTGACACCGGCGGTATCCGCCAGATCCAGACGCAGGTTCTGCCCGGCTATGCGGGGCACGGTGTACACCCAGCTTTCGCCGTCATGGGCGGCGGTGGGCCACACCCGCAGCCGGGGGGTGTACCCCATGCCCGGCAGGTGATAGTACAGGTCTTTTTCGCCCCCGTCGCCCTCATATTCCGCCACCAGGCGCAGCCGCCGCACCAGAGTGCCCGGTGTCAGCAGCAGCTGGGCGTCGCCGGTGGTGCTGGTCAGCACCCCGGGGGAACTTTCTTCCATGTTCACCAGGGTATACTGGTCAGTATCTGCCAGGGTGACGGTCTTTTGTTCGTACACCCCAAAGGCATAGAGAAGGCTGTCCAGGGCCAGGCTGCCTGCCATGGAAAGCAGCAGCAACACCACCCCCAGCAGATACAGGGCCGCAAAGGGCCGCTGCCGGGCGGCGGAAAACCAATGTTTCAGCTTCATGCTTCCCCCTCCCCGGTCAGGGCCCCGGCGGGGGCATAGCCTTCCGCCGTGACGCGGTACAAAGCCGGGCCCTGTTGGGCGGCGGCCAGATCATCGGTGAACAGGTCCCCGTAACTGGCGGCGAAGGTCTCGTCCACCCGGGCCACCAGCAGCCAGGTGATGTCTTCCTCGTCCACCATGGCGGCAAACTCTTCCGCCGTGTAGGGGGCAAAATAGGGGTCATCCCCGGCATCGGTCAGGGCCGGGTCGCCGTAGGTGGCGCCCCCCTCCCCGTATACCAGGTCCAGGGGCCGCAGGGTCTGGTTGTAGAGGAACCAGTAGAAGCCCTCGTCCCCCTGGCGGATGAGGAACACCCGCTCCCCGGGGGCAATCTGCTGGGCGGCGGCGTTGGCCACGGCACGCTCGGCGCGCACGGCGGCGTATTCCCCCTCGCTCACCCCCGGAATGGTGAACTGGGGTTCTGTCTGCAGGGCAAACACCAGGGCAAAGGCGGCTCCCGTTACCAGGGCCGCAGCCCGGCCCAGCACCACCTTGGGGGCGGTATCGCAGGCCAGGGCCAGCACGGCCAGGGCAATGAGCAGCCAGCCGCTGTAATAGGACCCGAAATACCGGGCATAGCTGGCCATGTTGTCGGGGGTGGAATCCTTCAGCAAAAAGGCATAGCTGAGCCAGAGCATAAGGTAGTACCCCCCGAAGCAGAGGACACTGCTCAGCCCCAGCACCAGGGCGTTCAAACGGGCCCGGGCGTTTGCCCCCAGCAGGATGGCCAGGGCAAACAGGACCAGGGCCAGCACCGCCACCGCCACCCCGGTGCCCAGCATGGACACGTTGCGGGTGAAGAAAGCGCTTTGCATGGCGGCGCCGTAATCGTTGAAGAGGGGACGGCGGGCCTCAAAGTAATCGGTCACCGGCAGGCCCAGCAGCATCCTGACGCCGTTGACGGCCACTTCCGGCAGAGAGGCCCCCGCTGTGTCCCCCATGCCCCCGGACTGGGCGTTTTTCAGCACCAGGGGGGTGATGTGGGCGCTCCAGCAAAGGTACTGCACCAGCGGCGCCGCCAGACAGGCCAGGGAAAAGCCCAGCCGGCTGGCCGCAGCTTTCGCCCCCCGGGGAGCGTCGTCGGCGGGGAAAAAGAGACAGTCCAGGGCAATAAGCCCGGCGGCGGCCAGAGCCAGCACCAGGGTGTTGCTCTTGATGTTGGCCGCCAGCAGGACCACCGGCAGGGTAAGCAGCCGGGCGGGCAGAGGGGCGCGGCGCACCCCCAGCCAGAAAGCTACAGCTCCGCCGAAGAGCATCCCGGCGGGCATGTCGCCCAGAAATTCCAGCCATGCGGTGCTGAGCAGGGCGGTGTGCCCCGCCACCGAAAGCAGGGTGGGCACCAGCAGCGCGGCCAACAAAAGGGGCAGGGCGGTGCGGGCCTTTTTTGCGCAGCCCGCCACGGCGGCACAGGCGGCCAGCATCACAAAATCTGCGGCGTAGATGGCCCGCCAGGGGGCAAAGTCCCCGAAATACTGGAAGAAGTAGCTCACCAGGGGCAGCCCGGCCAGTTCGGTCATCTGCCAGGGCAGGCCCGCGTCGCACAAGGTATACAGCTGGTCGTTGTCCGCCATGAGCTTGGCGGCGGTGCCCCAGGAGGAATACTCATCAAAATTGAGAAAATCCGGCTGCAGCCGGGCAAAGTACACTGCCAGCAGCACCGCCAGCACCCAGAACACCTTGGCGGCGGGATGGTCCAGCGCCACCCGGGCGGGGTCGGGGCGGGCGGAACGGCGGGCCAGCACCCCTTCCGCCGCCATGCCCCAGATGCCCCCCAGCAGCAGGACTAACCCGGCCAGGGGAAGGATGTTCAGCAGCCCGCCCGCCAGCAGCAACAGGGCCGCCACCGACAGGGAGGCCAGGGGGGCGGCGGCAGGCCCCACCCCGGTGCGGCGCACCAGGGTGACGCTCAGGCCGAAGAGAGAAAGCAACATCAGCAGCAGGCCGGACAGGGACCCCCAGGCCATGGGCGGACCCTCCTTTCGGGGATAAGATACAAAAACGCCCCGCCCGCGGCCCGGCGGCGCCGGGGGTGGACGGGGCGGCAGATTTGCTCGAAATCAGTATACCCCATTCGGGGGTCGATTTCAACAACGCCGGGAGGCAAAAGGAAAGGGCCGCGCCCCGGGGAGGGGTGCAGCCCTTGGTTGGGTCTTGGCTTACCGGCAGCCGTTCAGGCCGCAGGAACGGTGCTCCACGATCTCTTCCTCCCGCACCGGTGGCTGGCCCAGCCAGGCCAGGGCGGTGTTCAGGTCAAAGGTCTTTTCCCCGTCTTCCCGCACAAACAGGGGCACGCCGATGCCGCCGTGCTCCCGCACGGGGGCAAAGACGGGGTCGTGGTCCCGCAGGGCCAGGAATTCCTTCAGGTTGGCGGTGCTTTCGGTGATGTCCACATATTCCGCCGCAAAGCCCCGGGATTCCTGCAGGGCTTTGTAGTTGCGGCAGTCGATGCAGATGGGGGTGCCGTATACTTTCATGAAAGATGCTCCTTTCGGGGGTGGGTCTGCCTTTATTGTATCCGCCCGGCGCGGCGAAGGCAAGCAAAAACCGCCCCCGCCCCGGGCGGGGCGAAGGCGGCGGAAAAGTTCAGGCTCAGCCGGCCACAGTCACGCTGGTGATGTGGGGGTTCACGCCCTCATACCAGTACAGGAAGCCTTCCATGTCGATGGTCTGGCCCACTTCCAGGTTCTTCACCGCGTTGTACACGTCGGTGGTGTTGTCGCACAGATAGCTCTCGATGGTGAAGGTGTAGGTCTCGCCGTTGTAAGAGGCGTTGAAGTACAGGTCATCGCCGTCGGTGCCGGAGCCGTCCCAGTTGTACAGGAAAGCGTACTCCTCGTCGGAACCTTCCACGGTGGAGGGCTCCACGGTCAGGCCGGTGAAGCTGACCAGCTCGTTCTGGTGGTCGATGAGTTCATCGGTGCCCAGCAGGTCGGTCACGTCCAGAGGCTCGGCCACGAAGGTGTCGGCGCCTTCCACGAATTCAAAGGTGCCTTCCATGATCTCCACTTCGCCGGACCACTCGGCCTTGTAGCCGGTGACGCGGATGCAGGTGCCCGGGGTCAGCTTTTCATAGTCTTCCTCGGAGCAGGCCATGTCGTACAGGAAGTAGGCGCCGTCCTCGCTCTGGGCGTAGACGGTGGCTTTGTCTTCCCACCAGGACTGCTTGGCCTGGACGTAGGTCTCGATGGTCACCAGGGTGTCCACATCGGCGGCCATGTACTCTTCATGGGTCAGCACGGTGCCGGCCTCGGCGGTCTCGGCGGTCTCTTCCGCCGGGGTCTCGGTGGTTTCGGAAGCGGTAGAGTCAGAAGCGGTGGAATCCGATGCGGTGCTGTCGGCCCCGCCGGCGCAGGCGGTCAGCGCGGCAACCATGCCGAACGCGACCAGAAGGCTCAGAAGTTTCTTCATTGTTATTCCCTCCTAATGGTAGGCCGGGGCATCCCTCGCGCCCCGGATAGTACCATTATAGCCCCTGAGCGCCAAAAATCAACCGCCCGGGGGCTCTTGTCATTTTTTGAAAGAATTTCCCGTTGTTTTGCGCCGGGCCCGCACCCGCCGCCAAATCACGCAGACCAGGATGCCCGCCCAGGCCACGGCCAGTGCTGCCAGCAGGGCCGCGGCGGTAGCGGGCAGGGGGCCCAGGTCGGCCTTGCCTGCCGCGGCGGAGGTCTGGTCCAGGTGGTACAGGGCCACCGTGTCCTCGTACAGCTGGGCGATGGTGGTCTCATCCACCGGCTGGCTGCGGCGCACCGATTTGGTCACGCTCTCGATGAGGGAGCCCGCCGCGTCACGCAGGGACGCCGACCCGTTGAACACCGGGGTGACAAAGGTGTTGTCCAGGTTGTCCAGCAGCAGCTGTACCGCCGCCAGTTTCACGTCGTAGTAGGTGTTGTTGTCCTCCCCGGCGCGGGAAAGGTAATCCTGATAGGCGGGGTCGTTCTGGGCCTTGGCGGTCACCGGCACATAGCCTTCGGTCTGGGAATAGGCGATCTGCACCTCGTTGGTGAGCAGATACTGGGCGAAGAGCCAGGAAGCCAGTACCTCCTGGGGATCGTCCTTGTTGAAGATACACACCGACGGCCCCTGGGAGATCATCTGGGGGTGGTCGGGGTCGAACTGGGGCACCGGGTAGACGGCGGTCTCAAAGTCCGCCACTTCCTCCGCCGCAATGTCCATCAGGGGGGCGTCACTGCCCATCCAGGTGGAACCGGCGGTGGAGTCCACCGCAAACACGCACTGCCCGGCGTTCAGAAAGTTGGCCGGATAACCCGAGATCTTGAAGGTGGAGAAGGCTCCCGCCGCCGTCAGGTCGGCGATGTCCAGCAACAGGCCGGTGGTGGTGTCGTTGAAGAGCAGGATGTCGCCGCTCTCGGTGGAATAGCCCGCGCCCTTCTGCTGGAGCATCTGGATCATCATGTTGTCGGTGGATTTGTACAGGAAGGGCACCAGCACCTCCTGCCCGTTGAGGGCATAGGTGCCGTCGGGGTTCTTCTTGGCCGCCGCTTCGGACACTTCCCAGATGAAATCCCAGGTGAGCACGTCGGGCAGGGTGTAGCCCAGGGCCTCCACATAGGTCTTGTTCACATAGCAGGCCTCGGTGGAGCGCATGAAGGGCAGGGCGTAGCAGGTATCCCCCAGATAGCACTCTTCCAGGAACTGGGGCACGATCTCGTCGGCGGTGGGGCCTCCGAATTTCAGCTCGCTGCCCCCCAGGCCGTATTTGGAATCAGCGGCCAGGTCGTCCAGGGGCACCACCACATTGTCGCCGGTGAGGTAGGTGGCGATGTGGTCGGGGTAGGTGATGCAGACATTGGGGGTGGTGCCGGTGGAGATGTTGGTGATGACGTCGTTGTAGATGTCGCCGTAGTTGGTGTACAGCCGCAGGGTCACGGTGATGTTGGGATACAGTTCCTGGAAGTCCTCGATGGCCTGCTTGTAGATGTCGGTCTGGGTCTTGTTGGTATCGTTCTTGGCCCAGAAGGTGATCTCGTAGGTCTTGCTTTCGTCAAAGGATTCCGGCACCGCAAATTCGGCCTGTTCCCGGCGGCCGTGGCAGCCGGTGAGCGCCCCGGCCAAAGTCAGGGCGGCGGCCCCCAGGGCCAGAGGGCGGAGAAAACGATGGTTCATCCTTTCAGCCCTCCTCTGGAAGCGCCTTCCATGATCTTGTTGCGGAACGCCAGGAACAGCAGCACCAGCGGCACCGAGATGACCACCACGGCGGCCATCATGGCGGGGATGTTCTCCCGCCCGAAGCCCTCTTCCCGGATCTGCTGGATGCCGTTGGACACCAGGTAATAGGCCCGGTCGTCGGTGATGAGCCGGGGCCAGACGTAGGAGTTCCAGCATTCGATGAGTTTCAGGATGGTGATGGTGACGATGGTGGGGCGGCAGATGGGCACCATGACCTTCCACAGATATTTCAGGTCGGAGGTGCCGTCCACCTTGGCGGCCCGGTAGAGTTCGTCCGGCACCTGCTCGAAGTTTTCCTTTAATAGATAAATGTAAAACACCGAGGTGATGGAGGGCAGGATCAGGCCGGGGAAGCTGTTGCGCAGGTCCAGGTTGGTGATGGTCACAAAGTTGGTGATGACCACCAGTTCGCTGGGGATCATCATCATGGACAGGAAGAACCCGAACACCAGGTCCCGCCCCGGGAACCGCAGACGGGCAAAAGCGTAGGCGGCCAGGGTGCTGACCACCACCATCACGGCGGTGGTGATGACTGCGAAGATCAGGGTGTTGAGCAGATACCCGCCCAGGGGTACGGCGGTGAAAGCCTGGACATAGTTTTCCAACGTGGGGGAGAGGGTAAAGAAAGCGGGGATGTGCTCGGAGTTGTAAGCGGCGTAGCTTTTCAGGGAGGTGAGGACCATCCAGTAGAAGGGGAACAGCACCACCACCGCCCAGATGCTCAGGGCCAGATAGGTCACAGCGCCGCGCAGCCCGCCCCGGCGGGTCTTGCTGTTTGCGGGAAGTTTGCTCATTGGATATGCACGCCTCCTTCCCCGGAAACCCGGCGGCTGATGAGCAGGTTGATGCAGGTGATGGTCAGCACGATGACAAACAGGATGATGGCCGCCGCCGAAGCATAGGACGGATAGCCGCCGCTGTCACCGTACAGCATGTCGTAGACATAGCCCACGATGGTGTTCATGCCCGCGGCGTTCAGGTCGGTGCCGAAGAGGGACACCGCGTCGCTGTACGCCTTGAAAGCGCCGATAAAGCCGGTGATGACCAGATACACCAGCATGGGGGAGATCATGGGCAGGGTGATGCGGAAGAAGATGCGGGCGCGGGAGGTGCCGTCCACCCGGGCGGCCTTGTAGTAGTCCGGGTTCACCGAAGCCAGGGCCCCGGTGAGCACCAGGATCTTGAAGGGCATGACCACCCAGATGGTGTAGAAGCAGAGCACGAACATCTTGGCCCAGTGGGGACCGTTGATGAAGTCGATGGGCCCGGCGCCGAACCATTCCAGCATCAGGTTCACCAGGCCGTCGGTGTACTCGGTCTTTTGAAAGAGCACCATGAACACCAGGCCCACGGCCAGGGTGTTGGTGACATAGGGCAGGAAGTAGATGGTCTGATAGAGGCTGCGCAAAGGTTTGATGGAAGCCAGCGCCGCCGAGATGGCCAGGGCCAGGGTGGTGGATACCGGCACCGTGATGATAACCAGCACGAAGGTGTTTTCCACCGCCTGGAGGAAATAGGGGTCATGGAGGACATAGGAATAGTTGTACAGCCCCACCCCCCAGTAGGTCTGGGAAGCGAAGTTGAAGCCCTCCTCAAAGGAATAGATCAGCACGTCGATGACCGGGTACACCAGGAACACGGCCAGCAGCGCGGCGGCCGGCAGCAGGTACAGCCAGGCCTTGCGGGAAGAGCGGTCCATGCATCGGCCCCCTTTCAGCTTTCGGCCCCGGGCGGGGCGAAGGGCAGGCGGGTCTCGGTTTCCCGGTCAAACAGAAAGACCTTGTCCGGTTTCAGGGCAAAGTGCACGGTGTTGTCCGCCCCGTTCACCAGGCTGCGGGAAGGGATGATGGCCCGGATGGTGTCCGCCTGGCAGGCGGGATGGGTGCAGACGATGCTCACGTCCCGGCCCAGCACCTCCACCCGGTTCAGCCCGCAGCACACCGGCCCGGCGGTGTCGGGCACAAAGCCTTCGGGGCGGATGCCCGCCCACACCGGGCCTTCGGGGACGCCGGGGGTATCCAGCACGGGGGCGCCGGACCCTTCCAGATACAGCCGCCCGGCTTTGACCTGCCCGGCAAAGACGTTGATGGGCGGGGTGCCCAGGAACTTGGCCACGAACAGGCTGGCGGGGTCGTCGTAGACCTGCTGGGGCTCGCCCTGCTGCATGAGCACCCCGTCCTTCATCACCACGATGCGGTCGGAGATGCTCATGGCCTCCTCCTGGTCGTGGGTGACGAAAACGGTGGTGATGCCGGTGGCACGCTGGATCTTGCAGATCTCCTCCCGGGTCTGCAGGCGCAGCCGGGCGTCCAGGTTGGAAAGGGGTTCGTCCAGCAGCAGCACCCGGGGCGTCTTGACCAGGGCCCGGGCGATGGCCACCCGCTGCTGCTGGCCGCCGGACAGTTCCCGGGGCTTGCGGTCCAGCAGGTTTTCGATCTGCACCAGGCGGGCGGTCTCCACCGCCCGGCGGCGCATTTCCGCCTTGGAGAGCTTTTTGTCCCCTTTCAGGTTTTCCAGCGGAAAGGTGATGTTCTGCAGCACCGTCAGGTGGGGGTACAAAGCGTAATTCTGGAACACCATGCCCACCCCCCGCAGTTCCGGCGGGGCGGCGGTCACGTCCTCCTCACCAAAAAAGATCCGACCTTCGGAGGGGGCTTCCAGCCCGCAGATCATGTTCAGCGTGGTGCTCTTGCCGCAGCCCGAAGGCCCCAGCAGCCCCACCAGGGTGCCGTCCGGCACCTCAAAGGTCAGCGAATCCACCGCCGTGACCTCGCCCCCGCTCCGTTTATCCCGGGCGGGGAACCGCTTGGTCAGGCCTTCCAGTTTGATATTCATGCACACATCTCCCCAATGTCAGCAATATACAGCAATTATAGCGCATTTGCCCGGGCATCACAAGCGCGGGGACACGCCTTGACAAGGCCGGAACACAGCGCTAGGATAAAATACGTGTGATAATACAGCAAGGTGTGTGATGGACGTGTACAAGGGGAAAGTTTCCCTCACTGAGGGCAGTGTGGCCCGGGGCATGCTGGTGTTTGCGGTGCCCATCTTTTTCAGCAACCTGTTCCAGCAGCTGTACAACGCGGTGGACTCCCTCATCGTGGGCAACTTCCTGGGGGGCGAAGCCCTGGCTGCGGTGGGGTCTTCGGGCAGCCTGATCTTCCTGCTCACCGGTTTTGTCAACGGGGTGAGCCTGGGCGCCGGGGTGCTGGTGGCCCGGCATTTCGGCGCAAAAGACGAACAAGCCCTGAACCGGGCGGTGCACACCACCGTGGCCCTGGGCCTGACGGCGGGTGTGGTGCTCACGGTGGTGGGGGTGCTGCTCACCCCGCAGATCCTGCTCTGGATGGACACCCCCGCCGATGTCCTGCCCAACTCCATCGTCTATTTCCGGGTGTACTTCCTGGGTTCCCTTTCGGTGGTCATGTATAATGTGGGGGCCAGCATCCTGCAGGCGGTGGGGGACAGCCGCAGCCCCATGTATTACCTCATCACCGCCTCGGTGCTCAACGTGATCCTGGACCTCTTCTTCATCGCCGGGCTGGGCATGGGGGTGGGGGCGGCGGCTCTGGCCACCATCCTTTCCCAGACGGTGAGCGCGGTGCTGGCCTTCCGCAAGCTGAGCATGACCAAGGCCGCCTACGGCGTGCGCTGGCGGCAGGTGCGGTTCCATCCTGCGACTTTGCGTGCGGTGGTGGCCCAGGGTGTGCCTTCCGGGGTGCAGAACTCGGTCATCTCCCTGGCCAACGTCATTGTGCAGGCCAACATCAACTCCTTCGGCGCCCAGGCTATGGCCGGGTGCGGGGCCTACAGCAAGGTGGAGGGCTTTGCCTTCCTGCCGGTGACCTGTTTCTCCATGGCGCTGGCCACTTTCGTCAGCCAGAACGTGGGCGCCGGACGCCCCGACCGGGTGCGCCGGGGCATGAAATTGGGCGTTGTTGCCTCCGCCCTGCTGGCAGAAGGGGTGGGCGTGGGCATGTATCTGCTGGCCCCCTGGCTCATCGGCGCCTTCAACTCCGAAGCGGCGGTGGTGGCCTTCGGGGTACGGCAGGCCCGCACCGTGGCTCTGTTCTACTGCCTGCTGGCTTTCAGCCACTGCTGTGCGGGCATCCTGCGGGGATTGGGCCGCCCCATGGTGCCCATGGCGGTCATGCTGGCGGTGTGGTGCGCGCTGCGCATCACCTACATCACCGTGACCTTGCGGTTCATCCCCCAGATCGGGGTGATCTTCTGGGCCTACCCCATCACCTGGACCATCAGCTCTGTGATCTTTGCCTGGTATCTGGCCCACTGCCCCCTGCCCAGCCCCGGGGGCGGCGCCCCGGTGCACCGGGATCACGCTGCCTGAACTGTCGATCTGAACGCTCCGCAAAAACTTCAACCTCACCCTCATTCTCATCGTGCTCATCACCACCATCGTCATGATGATCATCGGCACCAACCTGGCGCTGAGCCTGGGCATGGTGGGCAGCTTGTCCATCATCCGTTTCCGCACCGCCATCAAGGAACCCCGGGACATCGCCTTCCTTTTCTGGGCGGTGAGCCTGGGTCTGGCCTGCGGCAGCGAGTTCTATGTGGCCGGTGTGCTGGGCAGCGTGCTCATTGCGGTGGTGCTGCTGGCCGCCAATCTGGACCTGTACGATTCGGTGAGTTTCCTGCTGGTGGTCCGCGGCAAGGAAGGGGAGCTGGACCTGGACGGGGTGCAGGGGGCCATCAAGGCCAAGACCCGCACCGCCAAGCTGCGCATGCGCAGCCGCAGCGCCGGCAGCGACGAGGTCACCTTTGAACTGCGGCTGAAAAGCAAGTACGAACACGACCTGGTGGAGGCGGTGCGCGCCTGCGCCGGTGTGGACAGCGTGAACCTGGTGAGCTACAGCGGAGAAAGCATCGGATGAAAACCCCCGTGTACAAGCGTATCCTGGCAGTGCTGCTGCCCCTGGCCGTTCTGGCGGCGCTGCTGGCGGCGGGGGCCGGGTACCTGGCCGAAGCCCCGGGGGCCGACGGCTATGCCGGGGCCACGGTGCTCATCAATGAACTGTGCGCCAAGAACCTCACCGGTGTTGCCGACGGCGACGGCAACACCGGTGACTGGGTGGAGCTCATCAACGTGTCCGGGCAGGACATCGCGCTGGACGGCTGGGGCCTGAGCGACGACCCCGACCGGCCTTTCCGCTGGACTTTCCCGGAAGGTACCACCCTCAGCGGCGGGGCCAACAACATTATTCTGATCTTTGCCGACGGGCAGGACTGTTACGATGGGGGCGGAAATCTCCACGCGGACTTTTCCCTCTCCCGCACAGGGGAGACCCTGGTGCTCACCGCCCCCGACGGCACCACGGTGGATGAACTGGAATATCCTGCCATGGAGTATGACCTGAGCTATGGCCGGCTGTACGGCAGTGCCGAACGGGTGGGGGTGTTTGCCGACCCCACCCCCGGCACGGCCAACAGCCGGAATTTCCTGGAAGAGACGGTGGTCCCCGCCGATTGGGGCGAGGTGGAGTTTTCCGCCCCGGCGGGGTTCTATGACGAGGAATTTACGCTGACCCTCTCCTGTGACGACCCCGACGCCATCATCCTGTATACCCTGGACGGCAGCGTGCCGGACACCGATTCCGACGTGTACACCGGCCCCATCACCATCCAAAGCCGGGCCGGGGAAGAAAACGAATATGTGAGCCTGCCCACCGTGCTGCATGACGGGTGGGTGATGGGTTATGCCTACCAGTGTGCCCCCGACCCGGTGGACAAGGCCACCACCGTCACCGCCCGTCTGTGGAAGGACGGCGTGCTGGGGGAAGCCGTCACCGTCCAGACCTACTGGGTGGGGGTGGAATCCGGCAGCCTGCCGGTGGTCAGCCTTACCGCCGAAGCGGATGACCTGTTCGGCAACGAGGGCATCTATGTGGCGGGGGAGACCTACTACACCATGCTCAAGTACGGTTCGGAAAACCCCCAGGGCAACTTCAACGGCAACGAGAAGGCCGACGCCCGGCTGCAGATCCTTTCCCCCGACGGGAGTGAATCCTGGCAGGCCGAGACCACCGTACGGGTATCCGGCGGGTGGAGCCGCCAGGGGGTGCAGCAGAAAAACCTGCACCTGAAACTGCAGAACGACGCCACTTCCGGCGTCCTGGCCGAAGCCCCCGGCGGCGACGCCCTGGATACCCTGGTATTGCGGGGCATGGGCAACGGCACCGTATACCCGGCGCTGTACTAGGACGCCTTTCTCTCCAACTACCTGTATGATCTGGACATCGGCTGCCAGTATAACGTCCCTGTGACCCTGTTTTTGCAGGACGAATACTGGGGCGTGTACACCATCCGGGAGAGCAAGAACACCGATTTCTATGAGCGCCACTACGGCATCAAGGAAAAGGACCTGATCTGCCCCGGCACCACCGACGACGAGACCGCCCAGCCGGAGAAGAGCGCCTTCGGCCTGAGGGTGGACGCCCTGGACGCCACTACCCCGGAGGGCAAAGCCTGGGTGGAAGCCAATGTGGATGTGGACGAATACATCCGCTACATCATCGCCCAGATGTACACATACAACGTGGACGGCCTGTACAACGGCGGCAACAACTCGGTGCTGTGGAAGAGTGCCGAAGTGGATGAGGACAACCCCTACGCCGACGGCCGGTGGCGGTTTTTGCTCAACGACCTGGACTGCACCATGATCGACTACGAGGTGGACCCCTTCGCCTATCTGCTGGAAAACGATTTCTCCTTTGCAAACCGGGAGATGTCCCCCTGGTATTCGGTCATCGACAACCTGTTCCAGAAACTGTGGCAGGACCCGGATTTCCGGGAGCGGTTTGCGGAGGAATTCCGCAAAGAGATGGAAACTGTCTACGCCCCGGAGAACATCGGCGCTGCCTTTGAACAGTGGGCCGGCCTGCTGCGCCCCGAGGTGGAGCGGGACCTGGCCCGGCTGAAGGTGGAGACCACTTCTCTGGCGCCATTGGCCGAGACCCTCACCGGCACCGGTTTTCCGCCGCCGGTGCCTACTACATCCGCAGCCTGTACTTCGATACCCCCTTTGACAACGACTACGCCGACAAGGTGCTGGGCGTCAGCGAGCGGCGCAAGGTCCGCCTGCGCATCTACGACATCAGCACCGGCACCGTGCGGCTGGAACTGAAGGAAAAGCAGGGGGTGTACTCCCACAAAACGGGCGTTACCCTGACCCGGGCCGAGGCACAAGCCCTGATCGCCGGGGACCGGGACCTGCTGCGGGTCCGGCCGGAGGAGGCCGCCCGGCGGGCGGGCAACCTGCTGGTGCAGGAATCCCGCCGCCCCGCCGCTCTCATCGACTACGAGCGCACCGCCTGGACCATGCCGGTGGAGCGGGTGCGCATCACCCTGGACGAACATGTGCGCGCCGCCAAGAGCAGCGCCCTGTTTGACGAATCCGTGCCCATGGTGGGGGTGCATTCCGGGGGTGCGGTGATCCTGGAAGTCAAGTACGACCACTACCTGCCCGGGCACATCCGCCGCTTGCTTTCGGCGGTGCAGGGCCAGGGCATGAGCATCAGCAAATACGCCGCCGCCCGGGAATTTCTTTACTGAATCCCGCAGACTTTCAACAAAAACAGACCGCCCCGTGGAAAACGCTTCGCACGTTTTCCACGGGGCGGTGTTTTATTCAAGACAGGAAGCTCAGCGGCCGATGGGGGCGCACTTGGCCTTCAGCCAGGCCTTTTCCTCCTCGGTCAGGCGGGGGGCCAGGGTCTCGTAGACCTTCTGGTGGTAGGCATTCAGCCAGTCGATCTGGGGGCGGCTCAGCTCGTCCACCAGCACCGGTTCGGTGGAGATGGGCACCATGGTCAGGGGCTCAAAGGCCAGCCAGTTGCCGTACTGGTTGGTACCGGCGGAAACGCATTCCAGCTCGTTCTCGATGCGGATGCCCACCTCGTCGGTCTCGTACACGCCGGGCTCGTCGGTGATGGTCATGCCGGGCTTGAAGACCACGCCGTTGTTGGGGCGCAGGCTCTGGGGGCCTTCGTGCACGTTGGCAATGAAGCCCACACCGTGGCCGGTGCCGCAGCGGTAGTTGATCTTGTGGGCCCACAGGGGGGCGCGGGCGAAGGTATCCAGGGCAAAGCCGGTGCAGTAATCCAGGAAGACGGCGCGGGCCATGTCGATGTGGCTCTGCAGGGTCCAGGTGTAATACTTGCGCTCGTTTTCGGTCAGGGGGCCCATGGGATAGGTGCGGGTAATGTCGGTGGTGCCGCAGTCATACTGGCCGCCGTTGTCAATGAGCAAAAAGCCCTTGCGCTCAATGGGGCTGTTGACTTCGCCCTCGGCGTGGTAGTGCATCATGGCGGCGTTGGGGCCGTAGGCGGCGATGGTGTTGAAGCTGTCGTCCATATAGCCGGGCTGTTCGCTGCGGCGGCGGCGCAGCATCACCTCGATGTCGGTCTCCATCAGCTGCTTGCCTTCGGCCAGGGCCTTTTCCAGGTCCATCTCGAACCGGACCAGGGCTACGCCGTCCCGGATGTGGCATTCCCGGCTGTTGGCCAGTTCCACCGGGTTCTTCACGCCCTTCAGGGCAATGATGGGGTCGGCGCCTTCCTTCACGGTCAGGTGGGGGTTGGCTTCGATGGCGATGTACAGGTCATAGTTGATGGTGGCGGGGCTGACCAGAATGGTCTCCTCGTCGGTGCGGCTGCGCACAAAGTCCAGCAGCTCGTTGTAGCCGCGCAGGCTCACGCCCTGGGCGGCCAGGGCGGCGGCGTCGGCCTCGCTCAGGCGGCCGGGGGCCAGGAAGAGGGTGCAGCTGTCGGCGGTGATGTAGGCATGGGCCACGGCCAGGGGGGTGCAGGGCAGGTCACGGGCACGCATGTTCAGCAGCCAGGCCACGCAGTCCAGACCGGTGACGGCCAGGGCGTTGGCGCCCTCCTTGGCCAGTTCCGCCCGCACGGCGGCGATCTTTTCAGAGGCGTCGGCGCCGGTGGTCTCCTTGTTCAGCAGGAAGCAGGGGGTGTCGGGCAGGGCCGGGCGCTCTTCGCCCCAGATGGCGGAGGTCACATCCAGGCTGCGCAGGCAAGCGCCGGACTTTTCCAGGGCCTTGATATAGTTGTTCACCGTGGCGGTGGGCACGCAGGAACCGTCCAGCAGCAGGGTCTGGCCGGCGGTGAAATGGCTGGTGAGCCATTCGGCCACCTTGGGCACACCGGCGGCGCCGTCGTGCATGGACTGGATCTCGGTGCCGGCCAGCTGCTTGTCCGCCTGGACATAGAAACGGCCGTCCACCCACAGGGCGCTCTCGGTCTCGGTCACCACCAGGGTGGCGTTTTCGCCGGTGAAGCCGGTGAACCAGGGCAGGGCGTTGTAATAGTCGGGCAGGTATTCGCTGCAATGGGGGTCGCTGGTCATCACCAGCACGCCGTTGGCGCCCTGGGCCTTTGCGGCAGCGCGCAGAGCGGCGATCTTTTCGTTCACGGTCAAAGCTGAACACTCCTTTATGCTATCCCCGGCATGGGGGAAGGATTTTTCACCTTTGTATTGTAACACGTTTTGGGAAATAGTAAAGGGGCGGGAACGGCCCTGCCGTCCCCGCCCCCCGGGCGTTTGTTTACATCCGCACGATGCGGTAATACTGTTTTGCCGTCAGGGCATAGACCCCCGTGTAGCACAGGGCAAACACACCCAGGGCGCCCGCGGCGCACATCCAGAACAGGGGCGCGTCCGCCAGACCGAACACCGAGATCAGCCGCATGAGCATGGGCGCTGCGGCGGCCAGGTGCACCGCCGCCCCCGCCAGGGGCAGGAAGAACACACCCAAAACCTGGGTGCGGATGGCCGCCCGTACCTCCACGGCGCTCAGGCCCACCTTCTGCAGGATGACGAACCGGCTGCGGTCCTCATACCCTTCGCTGAGCTGCTTGTAGTAGATCATCAGCACGGTGGCCAGGCTGAACATCATGGCCAGGAACACACCCAGGAAGACGAAACTGCCGTCCATCTGGTAATACTGCACCCGCAGGCTGGCCCGGTCAAAGACATACACCCAGCCGGAGAATCCCGGGGCTTCGCCCTCGTCGGGCAGAACGTCGAAGATGGCATCGGCGCAGGCGATGAGCTCCTCCTCCGTCAGGCCGGTGGGGTTGAGCAGAACGCCGTAATGGGCGTCGGTAAGGGTGCCTGCGGCCTCGGCAGCCCGCACCGCCGCGGCCAGGTCTTCCCGTTCGGGCAGCACCACCCAGACGGTACCGTTGCTGGTGGTGGGGTCATAGGTGTTCACCCGGGGCCACTCCACCGGCTGCCCGGCGTTTTTCCAGGTCACGCCGTCCAGCACCAGGTCTTCGCTGCCGCCGTCGGGCCAGAGGATCAGGGCGCTGCCCGGTTCCAGGTCCGCCGCCTGCCCGGTGAGGGCGGTGTAATCCCCGGCGGAGATGATATAGAATCCGGTCAGGCCGGTGGGGTCGTTGGAATTGACCGAAGCGTAGCCGTCCGCCGTTTTCCGCGCCCCCAGGGTGCAGAAGGCAAACCCCTGGGTGGGGGCGTCTGTCCAGGGGGACACGCTCTCCGCCACCAGGTCATCCAGCCAGGTATAGTCGGTCTCGGCCAGGGCGTCGGTGTCGCAGAAGCCGGAGACCATGATCTCGTTGGGATAGTTCTTGTCCAGGGTGGTCTCGATGCCCGCATACATGCAGACGGTGGTGGCCACGCTCACCAGCACAGTGGTGACCAGAATACAGATGTTGGCCAGGCCCCGGGCGTTCTGGTTCATGCGGTGGATCAGCCCCGATACCGCAATGAAACGCCGGGGATGGTAGTAGAACTGCTTGTTGCGGCGCAGAGCCTTGAGCAGCACCACGCTGCCCGCCCCGAACAGGCAGTGGGTGCCGACGATGACCAGGGCCACCGCAATAAAAAACAGGAAGATCACATACACCAGATCGGTGGTGAAGAAGGACAGGGCATACCCGCCGCCCAGGGTCACCACGCCCAGCAGGGCCAGCAGCACCCGGCTTTTGGGTTCCCGGTCGCCCATCTGCCCGGCATGGAGCAGCTCAATGGGCTTGGTGCGGCAGATGCGCCGCAGGTCCCGCAGATAGAACCAGAAGAAAAGCACCGCAAAGGCCAGGGCGGATTCCGCCGCACCCACCAGGCTGAAGGAAAAAACCAGGGGAATGGGGGTGAGCATGAGCCGCAAAAGAAAGGCCAGGGCCAGTTTGCTGAACAAAGCGCCCGCCGCCAGGCCCGCCGCCGTGCTGACCAGATACAGCAGGCCGGTCTCCACCCCGTGGATAGCGGCAATGTCCCGGCGGCGCAGGCCCAGCACGCTGTACAGGGCCAGTTCCCGGGCGCGGCGGTTCATCACGAAGCTGTTGGCGTAGGCCATGATCCACACCACTAGGAACACCATGATGATGCTGCCCAAAGAGAGCATCAGCCGCACATACTGCCCGCCCCACATGGTGGCTACCAGCTCGCTGTAATTCAGGTACCGCAGCAGATAGCACATGGCGGCGCAGCCCGCGGCGGCCAGGGAGTAAGGCAGATACAGCTGCCGGTTGCTCACCACGCCCCGGGTGCCCATGCGCAGGTAGAGCTTCCATTTATTCATGGTCCATACCTCCCGAAAGGGCGGTGAGGGTGTCCGAAATGCGGGCGAACATCTCTTCCCGGCTCAAGGAACCCCGGTACAGCTGGTGATACACCTGGCCGTCCCGCAAAAACAGCACCCGCTGGGCATGGCTGGCCGCCCGCACGCTGTGGGTGACCATGACGATGGTCTGGCCGTCCCGGTTGATGGACCCGAACATCTTCAGCAGGGCATCCGCCGAATGGGAATCCAGGGCGCCGGTGGGTTCGTCCGCCAGGATCAGGTCGGGCCGGGTGATCAGCGCCCGGGCCACGGCGGCCCGCTGCTTCTGCCCGCCGGAGATCTCATAAGGGTATTTGTCCAGCAAAGCGGCAATGCCCAGGCGGCCGGCCAGAGGCTGCAGCCGTGCGGACATCTCGGCATGGGGGGTGTCTGCCAGCACCAGGGGCAGCAGGATGTTGTCCCGCACCGAGAGGGTGTCCAGCAGGTTGAAGTCCTGGAACACAAAGCCCAGATGGTCCCGGCGGAACTCCGCCAGTTCGGCGTCGGGGATGCGGGTCAGGTCCCGCCCACGCAGGTTCACGCTGCCCCCGGTGGGGCGGTCCAGGGCGGCCAGAATGTTCAGAAGAGTGGTCTTGCCTGCGCCGGACTCGCCCATGATGGCCAGATATTCCCCTTCGGGCACATCAAAGCTGATGTCCGCCAGGGCCTGCACCCGCATGGAACCGAAGCGGGCGGTGTATACTTTTTCCAGATGGTTGATCTGCAAAAGAGGTGTTGACATGCTGTGTTGCTCCTTTGTTCAAGAACTGCCCGGGCCCCCGCAAAAAAGCGGACGGGCCCCGGTGCTGATACCAGCATAGCCCATCCGCCGTTTTCCTGCCATCGAAAGACCTTACACTTTCGGGGCCGGTATCTTACAGTTTTGTCACATGGCCGTCACTCATACAGGGCGCCTTCCTCCGGGAAGGTGAGGGTGAAGACGCAGCCCCCTTCCGGGCGGTTTTCGGCTTTCAGGGTGCAGCCCATCCGCCCGGCGGCCCGGGCGCAGAGGTACAGCCCCAGCCCGCTGGATTCCGCCCCCTTCTGCCGTCCGTTGGCCCCGGTGTAGCCCTTCTCAAAGATGCGGGGCAGGTCGGCGGCGTCGATGCCCGGGCCGGTATCCGCCACCGTCAGGGCCTTGCTGTCCGCCGTCACGGTGACGGTACCCCCGGGCGGGGTGTACTTCACCGCGTTGGAAAGAAGCTGTTCCAGGATAAAGGCCGTCCACTTGCCGTCGGTGACCGGGCGGGCACCGGCCGCGGCCCCGGCATAGTCCAGCCGCAGGCGGCCCAGAATGAACATCCGGGCATACCGCCGCAGACAGCCGCGGACCAGCGGGTCCAGGGCGGTGGGGGCCAGCACCAGGTCCCGGCTCTCCGCCCCCAGGCGCAGGTAGCCCATGGCGGCATCCACATAGCCTTCGGTGCGGAACAGTTCCGGCTCCAGTTCGGCGGGGGCCGCCCCGCTCTGCAAAAGCAGCCGCATGGCGGCCAGGGGCGTCTTGACCTGGTGGGCCCAGGTGGCGAAATAATCCAGCAGGTCGTCCTGCAGTTCCCGCCGGTCCCGGCGCAAAGCGGCGCAGCGGTCGGTCTGGGCCAGAATGGCCCGGCGGTAAGCCCCTTCCAGGCTGTGGGGTCCGGCGGCGGGAACGGGCAGAGAGATGTGGTCCTGGTCCGGGTCGGTCACCGCCTGTTCCGCTGCGTTCAGGCGGCGGCGCCAGTCCGGCCATCCCGCCCCCAGCACCCCGGCGGCGACCAGGGCGGAGAGGAAGGCCCCGTACAGGGCGCCCTCGGCGGGCAGGCCGTAAAGCAGGACGACCAGGGCAAAAACAGCGGTGCTCAGGGCCCAGGTGATCAGAAGTTGCCTGCGTTCCCGCAGGTAGGCAGCGAAGATTTTCATTGGATGCAGTACCCCTCGCCTTTCACGGTGCGGATGAGCCCCGGCAGCCCGGCGGCTTCCAGTTTTTTGCGCAGACGCCCCACGTTCACCGTCAGGGTGTTTTCGTCCACATAGCAGTCGGTGGCCCACAAAGCGGTCATCAGGTCGTCCCGGCGCACCACCTTGCCCCGGCGTTCCAGCAGGGCCTGCAGGATGCGCAGCTCGTTGCGGGTCAGGGTCACGGGGCCGCTTTCCGCCCGCAGGACCCCGGCGCTCAGGTCCAGGGGCACCCCGCCGCAGTCCAGCAGGTCGGCGGCGCGGCGGTAGGCGTAGGTCCGGCGCAGAAGGGCCTGCACCCGGGCGGCCAGCAGTTCGGCGTCAAAGGGCTTGGCCAGGTAATCGTCCGCCCCCAGGTCCATGGCGGTGACCTGGTTCAGGCTGTCCGCCGCCGAGGACAAAAACAGGATGGGCAGGTCGGAGAACTCCCGCAGGCGGCGGCACCAGTGGTAGCCGTTGTGGTAGGGCAGGGAAAGGTCCAGGATCACCAGCTGGGGATCAAAGGCCCGGAACTGGGGCAGAATGTCGGTGAGGTCCCCGGCCACGGCGGCGGTGTAGCCCCGGTCGGTGAGCACCCGGGCGGTGCTGCGGGCGATGACGGGGTCATCCTCCACGATCAGGATACGGTACAAAGCAGGTCCCTCCCTCAGATGTTGTTAACCCCAGTATAGCACAACCGGGCGGCGGAATCAGCGCGACCTCTGTCCATACTACGGGGCAGAGGACAGTATTTTGGCATACGGGGGCCAAAAAACCGCCCTGCGCCGGCGGGAAAGTTGTGTCCTTTGCCCCTTGACGGGTTTGTTATAATGATATTAGCAGACAAAAGCCCGGACTGCCGGGCTTTTTTTCCGCAGCAATGTGTTTGTCAAGACAGAAAACAGAGGTTGAACGAATATGACACAGACCAAGATCGATATTTTCTCCGGCTTTTTGGGCGCCGGCAAAACCACCCTTATCAAGAAACTCATCCAGGAAGCCTTCGGCGGCGAAAAGCTGGTGCTCATCGAAAACGAATTCGGTGAGATCGGCATCGACGGCGGCTTCATGCGGGAAGCGGGCATCCAGGTGAACGAGCTGAACTCCGGCTGCATCTGCTGCTCCCTGGTGGGTGATTTCCGGGAAGCCCTGAAGAAGGTGGTGGAGACCTACCATCCCGACCGCATCCTCATCGAGCCTTCCGGCGTGGGCAAGCTGTCCGACGTGACCCGCGCCGTGGAGGGCGTGGCCGAGACCCTGCCCGTGGTGCTGAACAGCTTTGTCACCGTGGCCGACGTGAACAAGGTCAAGCTGTATATGAAGAACTTCGGCGAGTTCTACGACGACCAGGTGAGCCATGCTTCCTGCCTGATCCTCAGCCGCACCGGCAACGCCGACGAGGCCAAGGTGGCCAAGGCTGTGGCCCTGCTGCAGGAAAAGAACCCCACCGCCACCATCGTCACCACCGACTGGTCCGCCCTGAACGGCAAGCAGATCGTGGCCGTTATGGACGGCAAGCGGGATCTGGTGGCTGAGCTCATCGAGCAGGCCCAGGCCGCCAACGCCGCCCACGGGGATGAGGAGGAGCATCACCATCATCACCACCACGACGGTGAGTGCTGCCACCATCACGACCATGACCATGAGGAGGGCGAATGCTGCCACCATCATGACCACGACCATGAGGAGGGCGAGTGCTGCCACCATCATGGCCATGACCACGAGGAGGGCGAGTGCTGCCACCATCATGACCATGACCATGAGGAGCACGAGCACTGCTGCCATCATGACCATGAAGAACACGAGCATCATCATGAGCATCATTATGATGAGCACGGTGTGTGCAGCTGCGGCCACCATCACCATGACCACGACGCCGACGAGGTGTTCGTGAGCTGGGGCCGCGAGACCGCCCGCCGCTACACCAGGGAGGAACTGGACGCCGCTCTGGAGGCGCTGGATTCCGGCAAGTACGGCGCCGTGCTCCGGGCCAAGGGCATCGTGGACGGCGGTTCCGGCTGGTTCGAGTTCGACATGGTCCCCGGCGAGCACGAGGTGCGCACCGGCAGCCCCGACGTCACCGGCAAGCTGTGCGTCATCGGCTCCGGCCTGGACGAGCACGGCCTGGCGGAACTCTTTGGCCTGTAAGGCGGAAAGGAACCCAACATGGCAAAGCAGATCCCTGTTTACCTCTTTGTGGGTATGCTGGAAAGCGGCAAGACCAAGTTCATCCAGGAGACCATGGAGGACGAGCAGTTCGATTCCGGCGACAAGACCCTGCTGCTCATCTGCGAGGACGGCGAGGAAGAGTATGAACCCGACAAGTTCGCTTTCGGCGGTGTGACGGTGGAATACCTCACCGACAAGGCCGAACTGAACCAGCAGAATCTGACCCGCCTGGCCACCAAGAGCGGCTGCGGCCGGGTCATCATCGAATACAACGGCATGTGGCTGGTGCAGGATCTGGCCGAAGCCCTGCCCGCCAACTGGGTGATCTACCAGTGCTTGGCCACGGCGGACGGCACCACCATCAAGACCTATGCGGGGGACAACGCCATGCGCGCCCTGCTGCTGGACAAGCTGCGCACCAGCGAGCTGCTGGTGGTCAACCGTGCCGAGCAGGTGAACGACGACGAGAGCCGCCAGCTCATCCACAAACTGGTGCGCCAGGCCAGCCGCCGGTGCGACATCGCCTATGAGTTCAAGGACGGTTCGGTGGCCTACGACGATATCCCGGACCCCCTGCCCTTTGACGTGAACGCTCCTGTCATCGAGATCCCGCCGGAATTTTTCGGCGTGTGGTATATGGACTGCATGGAGGAACCGGAAAAATACGACGGCAAGACGGTGAAGTTCCTGGCCCAGGTGTGCCAGACTTCCCGGGCGGGCAAGGGGGCTTTCGTGCCCGGCCGCTTCGCCATGACCTGCTGTGTGCAGGACATCCAGTTCGTGGGCTTCCCCTGCAAGTACGACGAGTACAAGACCCTGAAGCAGCGGGACTGGATCACCCTCACCGCCAAGGTGGGCGTCAAGTTCCACCCCATCTACAAGGGCCAGACCCCCGATTCCACCGGTCCGGTGCTCACGGCGGTGTCCGTCGAACCTGCCGAAAAACCGGTGGAAGACGTGGTCATGTTCAGCTGATTGGGAGAAAAACGCCGTTTTAACAAACATTTTACAGTTGGATGCTTGCAAAGGCGGGCGGGGTCTGTATAATAGCTAATGGAACGAATGTTGGCCTTTACCTATGACGGACCTTAAAAGGAGGAACGCCGATGCAGGTGACAGACCTGGATTTCGAGATCGCCGCCGTGGCCGCGCGCCTGGAGCGCGAAGGCCGCTACGCCCGCACCCACAACTTTGTGCAGCATGGCGGTGTGAGCGTGTATGAACATTGTGTCCGGGTGGCGGCCCTGAGCTGCCGTCTGGCCGATGCCTTCGGCGTGGAAGTGGATAGGGATGCCCTCATCCGCGGCGCGCTGCTGCACGATTACTTTTTGTACGACTGGCACGAAAAGGACGACAGCCACCGGCTGCACGGCTTCACCCATCCCCGCACGGCCCTGCGCAACGCCTTGCAGGATTGGGACCTGGACGAGGTGGAACAGAACGTGATTTTGCGTCACATGTTCCCCCTGACCCCCGTGCCCCCCGCCTGCACCGAAGGCTGGCTGGTCTGCCTGGCGGATAAGCTCTGCGCCATCCATGAGATGGTGTATACCCGCACCCGGCGGTTGAGGCCGGCGCTGGCAAGAAGCAAATAATAAACAGAAAACACCTTCGGCAGTTGGTTTCTACCAACCCGAGGGTGTTTTTTGTTTGTTTCTTTCTTGCTTCTTGGGGAACGGTTGCCAGCCGTTTGGTCCTTCCTTTTCGTGCCCGAAAAGGAAGCGAAAAGGGCCCGCCGTTCCGATGCGGCGGCCGCCGGCCGGGGCTGCGGCCCCGGACCCCAAGATGCGGCCACCTTACGACGGCCTATTCACCGGGCT
>CALXHS010000005.1 GCA_944388165.1 uncultured Gemmiger sp.
AAGCGCTTCAAGATGACCGGCACCGGCAAGATCAAGCGCAATGCGTCCAAGCGCCGTCATATCCTGACCAAGAAGACCACCAAGCTGACCCGCGGTCTGCGCATGAACCACTATGTGGACAAGACCAACGAGGCCACCGTGCGCCGCATGATGCCCTACGGCGGCTGATTGCACACCCCGCACGAACGGTTACCCGGCTTGAATATGACTGTATAAAAGGAGATAGAATACAATGGCTCGTATCAAAGGCGCTACCATGACGCACAAGCGTCGCACCAAGACCCTGAAACTGGCGAAGGGCTACTACGGCTCCAAGTCCAAGCACTTCCGCATGGCCAAGCAGGCCGTGATGAAGTCCGGCAACTACGCTTTCGTCGGCCGCAAGCTGAAGAAGCGTCAGTTCCGCAACCTGTGGATCACCCGCATCAACAATGCGGTCCGTGCCCAGGGCATGAACTACTCCACCTTCATGAACGGCCTGAAGAAGGCCGGCGTGGAGCTGAACCGCAAGATGCTGTCCGAAATGGCCATCCATGATCCCGCCAGCTTCAACGCTCTGGTGGAGACCGCCAAGAAGGCCCTGTAATTAACAGAACCCACCCAAAGACGCCCGCGCTCATGCGCGTGCGTCTTTTTTGGAATTGTGAGCAATTTTATGGACATCTTACCTGTGATCACCAGCCGGGACAATGCCCGCATCAAGCAGGTGTGCGCGCTGCGTGACAGCGAAAAGCAGCGCGCTGCCGCCGGGCTCCTGTTTGCCGAAGGCCCCAAGCACTGCCTGGAACTGGCCAAGGACTGCACCCTGGCGGAACTCTATGCCACCCAGGCGGCCTGGGACCGCATCCCGGCCCTGGCTGCCTTCGCGGACCGCACCACCCTGATTGCGCCCCATGTGGCTGAAAAACTGGCGGGGACCCGTTCCTCCCAGGATGTGTTCGGCCTGTTTAAAGCCCCTTCCACCGACCCGGCGCCCATTCTGGAAACCGCCCGCCGTATCCTCGCTCTGGAGGGAGTGCAGGACCCCGGCAACGTGGGCACGCTGCTGCGCAGCGCCGCGGCTTTCGGGTTCGACGGGGTGCTGTTGGGCCCCGGGTGTGCCGCGCCCTTTTCCCCCAAGGTGCTCCGCGCCTCCATGGGGGCGGCGGGGCGGCTGCCCATCGGCGTTTGCCGGGACCTGCCCGCCGCTTTGGGGCTGCTTCGTGCCCGGGGCGTGACCTGCCTGGCCGCGGCCCTCTACAAGGCCCGCCCGCTGGATGAAGCGGGCACCGCCCTGCCCGGCGGCGTCTGCGTGGTCATCGGCAGCGAAGGCCAGGGCCTGACCGACGAAACCATCGCCGCCTGCGACGCGGCGGTGCGCATCCCCATGACCGACCGGGTGGAAAGCCTGAACGCCGGGGTGGCGGGCAGCGTTTTGCTGTGGCATTTCAGAGGAGTTTGATGTACAATGGATACCGCGCTGTATTGGATGTGGCTGGCCGACGGCCTGGGCTCCGGGTATCGCCATGCCCGGGACCTGCTGCATCAGTGGCCGGACCCTCAGGCGCTGTATGAGCGCCTGAGCCTGGACGGCCACGCCCCGGGCGGACTGCGCGGTCCCGCATTGGCCCGGCTCAAGGCCGGGAACCCCGCGGCGCTGGAATCCCGTCTGAAAACCTGCGCCCGCCTGGGCGTGCAGATCCTGACGCCCCAGGATATCGATTACCCCGAACGCCTTCGTACTTTGCCGGACATGCCCCTGGTGCTCTATGTCACAGGGTCGGCCCATTGTCTCAACGGCGGGCGGTATGTGGGCATGGTGGGCACCCGCCGCCCCACCCGCTACGGCCAGCAGGCCTGCCATGACCTGTCTCTGGCCATGGCCCAGGCGGGGGCGGTGCTGGTCAGCGGCCTGGCCGACGGCCTGGACGCCGAAGCCCACCGGGCCGCCGTGGAAGCAGGCGCCCCCACCGTGGCCTTTCTGGGCACCGGCATCGACAAGAACTTTCCCGCCGCCAATGCCCCCTTGCGCTATGCCATGGAAGAAGGGGGCGGGGCGGTGGTCAGCGAATACCCGCCCGACTACCCGGGCAAGACCACCGGCACCTTTCTGGCCCGCAACCGGCTCATTGCCGGTTTGTCCGAGGCCGTCTGCGTCACCGAAGCCCGCCGTCGCAGCGGTACCTTGAACACCGTGTCCCACGCGGTGCGGTACGGGCGGCTGGTGTTCAGCGTGCCGGGCAGCATCTACAGCCCCACCAGCGAAGGTACCAACGACCTGCTGCGGGAGGGCCGGGCGTTCCCTTTGTGCGAAGCCCGGGACGTGCTGCGGAAACTGGAGATCCAGTCCGCCCCCGCCGCCGAAACCGCGGCCCCGGCGGAAGAAGAACTGCCCCTCAGTGAGGACGCCCGGCTGGTGCTGGGGGTCCTGGGCCCGGTGCCCCGCACCCCTGCCCAGGCCGCCGCCGACACCGGCCTGTCCATCCAGCGGGTGCAGGCGGCGCTGATGGAACTGGAATTTGCGGGCGCCGCCGCGTCCCATCCGGGACAACTGTATACTGCCGAACGGTAAACCTTTTTTCAGGAGCAACACTATGCCAAAACTCGTCATTGTGGAATCCCCGGCCAAGGCCAAGACCATTGGCAAATACCTGGGCCGCGGGTACAAAGTCACGGCCAGCATGGGCCATGTGCGCGACCTGCCGGCCAGCCAACTGGGCATTGACATCGAAAACGGGTATACCCCCAAATATATCACCATCAAGGGCAAGCAGAAGCTGGTCAAAGAACTGAAAGCCGAAGCCAAAAAGTGCGACGGCGTGCTGCTGGCCACCGACCCGGACCGGGAAGGCGAAGCCATCAGCTGGCACCTGGCCAACCTGCTGGGTCTGGACCCCGCGGCCCCCAACCGGGTCACCTTTGATGAGATCACCAAGAAGGGCGTGCAGGAAGGCATGGCCCATCCCCGGGCCATCGATATGGACCTCTTCAACGCCCAGCAGGCCCGCCGTGAGCTGGACCGCCTGGTGGGCTACAAGCTCAGCCCCTTTCTGTGGCGCAAGGTGCGCCGGGGACTTTCCGCGGGCCGTGTGCAGAGCGTCACCGTGCGCCTGATCCGGGACCGGGAACTGGAGATCGAGCGCTTTGTGCCCGAAGAATACTGGAACATTGACGCCAACGTGAAGCCCGCCGACGGCGGCGCCTCCTTCACCGCCCGGCTGTCCGCTTCCGCCGACGGCAAAAAGATCACCGTGCGCACCAAGGAGGAAGCGGACAAGATCCTGGCTTCCCTGGAAGGCAAGGAATACAGCGTGGCCAAGGTGGACAAGGGCAAGCGCCGCCGGGCCCCCGCCCCGCCCTTCATCACCTCCACTTTGCAGCAGGACGCCAGCCGGGCTTTCGGCTTTTCTGCCACCCGCACCATGCGGGCGGCCCA
>CALXHS010000006.1 GCA_944388165.1 uncultured Gemmiger sp.
CTGGCCCAGTTCCTCCCGCCGGGCTTCGGCCCCGGCGGGGTCGGCGTGGGCCTGGGCGGCGGCATCCTGGGCGGTGTGCAGGGCGGTGTTCAGGGCGGGGCCCTTGGCCTGCAGGTCGGCGGCCTGTTTGTTCAGGTCGGCCTTGCGGGCAGCCCGGGCGCGGGCATTTTTCAGGTCCGCCCGGACCTTGGCAAGGCCCTTTTCCAGGGCGGCAGCCTGCTCCAGCAGCACCCCCCGCAGAGCGGCGGCGTCCAGCTGGGCGGCGGGGGCCCCGGTATAGACTTTGCGCCGTTTGCCCAAAAAGGCATCGGCGGATTTGTACAGATTTTCCTGCAGAGTGCGGCAGCGTTCCCGGGCCTGCCCCGCCTTGATGCTGGCATCGTTGGCGGTGCGGGCGGTTTTGGCCGCCAGGCCGGCGGCTGCTTCGCAGTCGGCTTCGGTCACGTGGCCGGGGTCCAGGGTGGCCGGGGCGGGGTGATGGGTGGCGCCGCAGACGGGACAGGGGACCCCGTCGGTCAGGGTCTGGGCCAGCAGGCCCGCCCGGGCGGCGTTGAGCTGCCTCTGCAGCTCGGTGCTGCGGGCGGCGGCCTCATCGGCGGTGTGCTGGGCCGTCTGATAGGCTGCCTGCCGGTCGGCGGTCTCTCCCTCCGCCCGCTGCCACACGTTCCAGTCGGTGAGCAGCGCGTTGCAGTCCCGCAGCAGGCCGTCGGCGGTCTGTTCCAGAAATTCCCCTTTGGCCACTTCGGCCTCCGGTTCCTCACAGTCGGCCAGGGCCTTGTCGGTGTCGGCCTTGTTCTTTTCCCAGGCTTGCAGCGCCTGCCGGGCCCGTGTTTCGGCGTCGGCGGCCTTTTGCAAGGAGGTCCCGGCGTTCCGGGCGGCGGTCTCGGCCCCGGTCAGGGCTTCATACTGGGGGGCCAGACGGTCCAGGTCCGCCAGTTGGGCGGCCAGGGTCTCCAGTTCCGGGCGGCGGGCTTCGGTCTTGTCCCAGGATGCCCGGCGGGCGGGAGCGGCCTTCAGCAAGGCTTCCGCTTCGGCCTTGGCGGCCTGCAGGCGGCTGCGCAAAGCGGCGGCATTGCGGGCGGTCTCGGCCCTGGCGGCGGCGTCGGAAACAGCGGCATCCCGCTGTTTCAGTTCCTCTTCCCCGGTCTTGCGGGTCTCTTCGTCGGCGGCGATGAGGGCCCGGGCCAGGGCGGGGGCCCCGGCGGCCTTGTAGGCGTCGGGCTCTTTTTGCAGAGCGGCCAGGGCTTCGCTTTCCGGCACGCCGGGTACCTGTTGCAGCCGTTTCAGATGCAGCACCACCGCTTCGGCGGCGCTTTCGGCGGCGCGGGCGGCTTCGGCGGCCCGGGTGCGGGCGTTGGAACCCAGCTTCTGGTAAGCGGAGGTATCAAACACCTGGCGCAGGATCTCTGCCCGGTCGGCGCTGGAAGCGTTGAGCAGCCGGGCAAAGTCGTTCTGGGCGATCATGGAGATCTGGGCGAACTGCCTGGCGTCGATGCCCAGCAATCCGCACACCGCCGTGGTCACCGCTTTGGTGCCGGTGACAGGTTCTTCCGGTTCCCGCGCCAGGCTGGCCTTGGCGGGAATGGTGGTAAAACCTTCTCCCCGCTGTTTCTTGCGGGTCTGTTCGGGGGAACGGGTGACGGTGTATTCCCGGCCCCGGTGGGAGAAGGTCAGCTCCACGAACGTCTCGTCCTTGGGGTCGGCAAAGTCGCTGCGCAGCATGTCCGGGGAACGGTAAGCCCCGGTGGCTTCACCGTAGAGGGCAAAGGTGATGGCATCGAAGAGGGCGGTCTTGCCAGCGCCGGTGTCCCCGCTGATGAGGAACAGCCCGCCCGCCCCGAACCCGGTCAGGTCCAGGGTGGTGCGGGCGGCATAGGGCCCGAAGGCGCACAAAGTCAGGCGCAAAGGTTTCACGGCTGCACCTCCTCCCGCATCTCGTTCAGGGCGGCGGTCTCCTCCTGGGTGAGGGGGCGGTCGTGCATCTGCTCAAAAAAGGCGGAAAACAGCTCCTCAAAGCTCTTCTGCCGCACCGCGGCGGCCGCTTGGGTGCTGAGATCCGGGCCGGTGCCCCGGGGGGCGTAGTCCAGCCGCATGGCGTTGGGGTACGCCGCCCGCAGCACCGCCATGGCGTCGGGCTGGGGCGTGTCGTCGGTGAGGGAGGCCCAGATGTAATCTTCTGCGTCGGTGACCCTGGCGGGGTCGGTGAGTTGGGCCAGCGGCCCGGTGATGTGCCGCATGGTCCGGCGGGGGCACAGGGGCAGCAGTTCAGTTTCGGTCCCCGCGGGGGTCAGGGTCACCAGCACGGCGCTTTTCCGGGCCCCCGCTTCGTCCAGGCTGTAACACAGAGGTGCCCCGGCGTAGCGGATGTGGGGCGCCCCGGCGGTCTGGGGACGGTGGATGTGACCCAACGCCACATAGTCGAAGCCGCCGTTTTCGGCAAAACGGGCGGCGTTCACCGCGTCCAGGGTGCCGATGTTCACACCCGCCCCAGCGTTCGATGCCGCGCTGCTCAGGTCGGGGGCAATGCTCTCGCTGCCCGCGCACTGGGGCAGCACGCCCCCGCCCAGCACCGTCTGGTGGGCCACCAGCACCCGGGCGACCCCTTCCCGGCGGGGCGGCAGGGTGGCCAGGGCGGCGGCCACGGCGGTGTCCTGGTCGGTGATGGGGGCTTCGGGCAGGTAATGGCGCACGGTGGCCGGGCGCACAAAGGGCAGCAGGCAGAATTCCGCCGGGGTTTCCCCTTCCAGGGGAACCACCCGGACCGACCCCATGAAACGCCCGGCAATGTGTACGCCTTGCCGGGCCAGCAGAGCGGCGGCGTAGTCCAGGCGGTCGGCGCTGTCGTGGTTGCCGGACACCGCCAATACCTGGATGCCCCGGCTGGTGAGTTCGGTCAGGAACCAGTCCAGCAGAGTCACGGCGGCGGCGGGGGGCACGGGAGCGTCGTAGATGTCCCCGGCCAGCACCACCGCCTGCACGGCGTGTGCTTCGCACAAGGCCAGCACCTGGGCCAGGATATACTGCTGGTCTTCCAGAAAATCGAACCCGTTCACCCGCTTGCCCAGGTGCAGGTCCCCCAGATGCAGAAATTTCATCGCCAGAGTTTCTCCCACGTCTTGATGTCCAGGGTCAGGCCGGGCAGCACTTCCACCGGCTCCACCCCGGCGGGGCGGAACCGGCACCGCTTGCAGAAGCCTTCGGCTTTCAGGTCCTTGGCCCACACCGGCATGAACAGACGGCTGCGGCCGTCGCCTTCCGCCAGTTTCTGGGCATAGGCCACCACCCCCCGGCCGATGCCACGGCCCCGGGCCTTTTCCAGCAAAAACAGGCGGCTGATGCACAGCGCACCCACCGGGCGCAGGTCCAGGGCAAAATACCCCACCGGCTCGCTGCCCAGATAGATGAGGAAATAGTTCACCGCGCCGCAGTGGACCTCGTCGTCGGTCAGGTCCTCGTTCTGCCAGACTTCGGCCAGCTGGGCCGCGACCTTGGGGGTCAGCTTGGTGTAATGCTGCACGAAGATCTCCCGGGCCAGGTCGCTGACCTGGCGGATGTAGCGGGCTTTGGTCACTTGTTTGTAGGTGGCGTTCATGGTAAGTCCTTTCTTGTGTCAGTCAACAATGGTCAGGCTGGCCCGGGCGGGCAGGCAGGCTGCCCAGTCCCCCACATTCCGTAAGGTGCCGAAGCCCTCACACAGGTGGTCGGGACAGGGGCTGTCGATGAAGGCGATGCCCCCGTCCTGTACCTGCAAATGGATGGTGTAGGTGCCGGTGTCGATGTCATAGACGGCGTCCTCGTTCAATGGAATGCGCATTTCCTGGGCGGGGTCGCCGTATTGCAGCACCGCCTCAGTGCCGGTGCCGCTTTTCTGCCGGGCGGTATATTGCCAGAAGAGCAGGCCGCCGATGACGGCCAGGGCCACGGCCAGAAAAATCAGGTTTTGCTTGGTGGATGCTTTCATGGGGCGTCCTTTCGGGAAGGTTCGGAATCGTCAAAGGTCACGGCCAGCCGCTTGCCGTCAAACCCCGCTTCTGCTCCGGGATACAAGGCCCGGGCGGCGGCAAGGCCCGGTTCCGGGTCGGTGACGGCGGCGCTGTAATGGGTCAGCCACAGCCGCCGCACCCCGGCTTCGGCGGCCAGGGCCCCGGCTTCGCCGCAGGTGGCGTGACC
>CALXHS010000007.1 GCA_944388165.1 uncultured Gemmiger sp.
CATCTATACGGCCAAGCTGACCATCGGGCTCATCAAGAACAAGCTGGAAGAGCACGGTCTGGCTTCCAGCGCCGAGTTCCACGAGATCCGTCCCCGCCAGAAGGTCCGTCTGGGCTGCTTCACGGTGGAACCCATCCACGTGAACCACTCCATCCCCGATGCCCTGGCTTTTGCCATTGAGTGTCCCGCGGGCGTGGTGCTGCATACCGGCGACTTCAAGATCGACTATACCCCTCTGTCCGGTGATGCCGTGACCGATCTGTCCACCATTGCGGAATATGGCCGCCGTGGTGTGCTGGCTCTGCTGTCCGACTCCACCAACGCCGAACGCCCCGGCTTTACCGCTACCGAACAGACGGTGGCCGAAGGGGTGCGCCGCCTGTTCCATCGCGCGGGCAACCGCCGCATCATTGTGGCTACCTTCGCCTCCAATATTTATCGTATCCAGCAGATCATTGAGCTGGCTATCGAGAGCGGACGCAAGGTGGCTGTGAACGGTCGCAGTATGGTCTCCAACACTGAGATGGCCCGGGAACTGGGCTATATCCGCGTGCCGGACAATGTGCTCATTGATATTGAAGAGGTCAACAAGTACCCGCCGGAGAAGGTGGTCCTGATCACCACCGGCAGCCAGGGCGAACCGCTGTCGGCGCTGTCCCGCATGGCCCAGGCCAGCCACCGTACCGTCAAGGTCGGGCCCAGCGACTTCATCATCATTTCCGCCCGTCCCATTCCCGGCAATGAGAAGACCGTCACCAAGGTGGTCAACGGCCTGCTGTCTCTGGGGGCGGAAGTCATCTACGAAAACATGTACGACACCCATGTTTCCGGCCATGCCTGCCAGGAAGAGCAGAAGCTGATCCTGACTCTGGCTCATCCCCAGTACTTCCTGCCCGTGCACGGCGAGTCCAAGCAGCTCAAGCGCCATGCCGAAACGGCGGAGCACCTGGGCTATATCCCCAAGTCCAACATCTACATTGCCGAAAACGGCCAGAACATCCGCATTTCTCAGGATGGCCTGACGCTGGAGGGCACAGTGCCTTCCGGTGCGGTGATGGTGGACGGTTACGGTGTGGGCGATGTGGGCAACGTGGTTCTGCGTGACCGCCATCATCTGTCCGAGGACGGTATCATCATCGTCACCGTGGCGGTGGACGGCCGCACCGGTCAGGTGGTATCCGGGCCGGAACTGGTCTCCCGCGGGTTTGTCTATGTGAGGGAGAGCGAGGAACTGATGGTCGGGGCACGCACCCAGGTGGAAATGGCCCTGGACCGCAGCCTGGCCGAAAACCTGCATGACTGGGCCAGCGTCAAGGCCCGTGTGCGGGAAGCACTTTCCAGTTATATCTATCGTCGTACCAAGCGCAGCCCCATGATCCTGCCCATCCTGATGGAAGTGTAAAGCTGACTGCGCGCGGCTTGTCCGCGCGGGCTGAAAAAAGCTGAGGATACCCATGAAAAACAAAAGAAGTCCCGACAATATCGTGCTGGTCATTCTGCTGGCGGCAGCCTGCCTGGCACTGGCTGTGCCGGTGGCCATTCTCAACCCCCTGTGGCTGATCGGCCCGGCGGTTGCGGTGGTGATCGTGGCGATCCTGCTCATTCTCAACATCCGACGCCTGCGCCGTTTTGTAGTCAAAAACCTGTGCGGGCGCCAGTTCGAAGGCAGCAAGCTGCAGTATTCTCTGGCGGAACTGCCTGTGCCGGTGATGCTGCTGGACGGCAAAAAGATCGTCTGGTATAACGATATCTTCCGGGAACAGGTGCTGGCGGAGGTGGATGCCGTGCAGCCTGCTGTGGAACGCTTCCTGCCCGGGTTTGATCTGGCGGTATGCGCCCGGCCCCACGGCCAGGACCTGGCGGCCAACGGCCACCGTTTCACTGCCTATGCCAGCCCGGTGCGCGGTGCTTCCGGGGGAAGTCTTGTCTACCTGATCAACGACACCTTCTTCAAGGAGACCCTGGACGAGTACAACGCCAGCCGCCCGGCTTACCTCAATATCGTCATTGACAGCTATGATGAGCTGTTTACCGATATGAAGGACTCCGAGCAGGCCCACGAACTGGAAGCCATCAACCGGCTGCTGGAAGACTACTTTTCCAAAACCACCGGCTTCCTTCGCCGTGTCTCCAACAACCGCTATATTGCGGTGGTGGAGGAACGGGATGCCCGCCGGATGATCGAATCCCGGTTTGATATTCTGGACAAGGTCCGTGCCCTGAATCCCAGTGGTATGATCACCATATCCATCGGCCTGGGCCATGGGGGCAAGACCCTGATCGAATGCCAGGAGATGGCCCGGGAAAGCATCGATATCGCCCTGGGCCGCGGCGGCGACCAGGCTGCTGTCAAGACGGCGGACGGCTTTGAGTTCTATGGCGGCGTTTCCCACGGTGTGGAGAAGCGCAGCCATGTGCGCAGCCGCATCATTGCCAATGCTCTGGCCGACCAGATCCGCCAGAGTGACAGCGTCATTATTATGGGCCATCGCATGTCCGACCTGGATGCAGTAGGTTCCGCCATCGGCATTCTGCGCATGTGCAAGATGTGCGAGGTGCCTTCGGTCATTGCGATACATAGAGATGCCACGTTGGCCGGTGCCCTGTTGGATGTGTTCGACGAAGCCGGCGAGGATCACAACTTTATCGAACCCAAGGAAACGCTGGAACTGATCACGCCGGACACCCTGCTCATTGTGGTGGATACCTACCAGAAGTATCTGCTGGAAAGCCCGGAGATCTACGCCAAGTGCAAGCGTGTGGTGGTCATCGACCATCACCGTATGGCCGTGGGGCATATCGACAACCCGGTGCTTCTATACCACGAACCCTATGCCTCCAGTGCCAGTGAACTGGTCTGCGAACTGCTGCAGTTCATGCCTGCCCAGGGCAATATCACACCGCTGGAAGCCCAGGCACTGCTGGCCGGTATCATGCTGGACACCCGCAGTTTTGCACTGCATGTGGGTGTGCGCACCTTTGAAGCCGCCGCCTGGCTGCGCAGCCGGGGCGCCAAGACCGCCGAGACCAAACTGCTGTTCAATGTCTCCAAAGAAGAATACGAAGCCCGTGCCGCCATCGTGGAGAGCGCTTATATCTACAAGGGGTGTGCCGTGGCCATTTCGGACGAGCTGGACCCGGGCATGAGCGTGGTGCTGCCCATGGCGGCCAACGACCTGCTGACCATAAACGGGGTGGATGCCAGTTTTGTGGCGGTGGCCAAAAACGGCGGCGTCAACATCAGCGCCCGCAGCATGGGCGCGTTGAACGTGCAGGTGATCCTGGAGCCTTTGGGCGGCGGTGGACATCTGACCATGGCAGGCGCCCAGCTCAAAAACTGTACCATCAAAGAAGCCGAGGCCCGCATCAGAGCGGAAATCGACCATTACCGTGCCGCGCAAGCCGCCAGCAAGGCGGATGCCCGGGTATAAACCAAAGGTTTGACTGAAATATTTACATACGAGGGGAGATATTACCATGAAAGTTATTCTGAAGCAGGACGTGAAGAGCATCGGCAAAAAGGACGAGATCCATGAAGTTTCCGACGGGTACGCCCGCAACTTCCTGTTCCCCCACGGCCTGGCCGCGCAGGCAGACGCCAATGCCCTGAACACCGCCCGCACCAAGAGCGAAGCCAAGGCCCACCACGAGGCTGAAGCACGTGCCGCTGCCGAGGCAACGGCTGCCCAGATCAAGGACAAGATCGTGACCGTCAAGGTCAAGGGCGGCGCTTCCGGCAAGCTGTACGGCAAGGTGACCGGCAAAGATGTGGCCGATGAACTGGGCCGCATGATCGGCACCGAGATCGACAAGAAAAAGGTCGAGATGCCTTCTGTGAAGGAATTCGGCACCTACGACGCTCAGGTCCGTCTGTATGCCGGTGTGGTTGCTGCCTTCAAGGTCAAGGTGGAGGAGCTGTAAAGCGAGATGCCTTTACAGAGACAAAATTCTGTGAGAAAGGGGAGTCTGTATGCCTGCCGGTGAATTGAGTCTGTCCAGTCTGGGCATCCAGATGCCCTACAACATGCAGGCGGAACAGAGCGTGCTGGGCGCGGCTCTGATGGATGAAACCATCCTCAACCGCCTGATCACCGAACTGGAACCGGATATGTTCTATTCGGACCAGAACAGGGCCATTTATGAGCAGATGCGGATGCTGTTCTCGGACAGCGAAGCTGTGGACGTCATCACCCTGGTGGATGCCCTGGCGCAGAACAGCGCCTTCAAGGGGGCCGACGACGCCAAGATCTACATTGCCCACATTGCGGAGACGGTTCCGGCTATCTCCAATGTGGATTCCTACATCAAGATCGTCCGGGAAAAGTACCAGACCCGGCGCCTGATCGAAGCCGCCCGTTCCACCCTGGAACAGGCAGTGAACGAACCGGACGCCGATATGCTGCTGGAAAGTGCCGAGCAGAAACTGTACGACATCCGCGGCGGTCAGGAAAAATCCGGCGTCAAGACCATCCGGGAATCCATTCTGGAAGTTATCGACACCATGCAGAAGCTCAGCGGTGCCGACCGTGACAAGTTTGCGGGTATTCCCACCGGATTCCATTATCTGGATAATGTCCTTACCGGTCTGGGCCGTTCCGACCTTGTCATTCTGGCAGCCCGTCCCGGCATGGGCAAAACCAGTTTTGCGCTGAACATTGCCACCACCGTGGCCCGCCAGCAGAAGGTGCCCACCATCATTTTCAGCTTGGAAATGACCTGCGAACAGCTGACCGACCGTATCCTGTCCAGCGTGGCAGGTATCGACAGCCAGGCTTTCCGTACTGGCCGTCTGAACAATTCCGACTGGAACGATTTTGCTACGGCTACTTCGCTGCTGTATAACGTGCCTATCTATATGGATGATTCCTCCGGTATCTCGGTGCCGGAACTGAAAGCCAAGATCCGCCAGATCAACCAGGATCCCAAAAAAGAGAAGATCGGTCTTGTCATCATCGACTACCTGCAGCTGATGCAGAGCGCCAAGCGCACCGAAAGCCGCGTGCAGGAAATCAGTGACATCACCCGAAATCTCAAGATCATGGCCAAGGAACTGAACGTGCCGGTCATCGCCTTGTCCCAGCTGTCCCGTGCCGCCGAAAAGACCACGGGCCGCTCGGACCACCGCCCCCAGCTTTCCGACCTGCGCGATTCCGGTTCCATCGAACAGGACGCCGACGTGGTGCTGTTCCTGTACCGCGCTGCGTATTATAACCGTCAGAACGGCGAGGCCGAACAGGCCAATGAGAACGAAGCCGAATGCATCGTGGCCAAGAACCGTCACGGTGAGACCAGCATCGTTCGCCTTGGTTGGGATGGCGCGCACACACGCTTCAGTAACCTGGATGAGATTCATGAGCAGTATTGATGCGCAAACAATCATTGAAAAAACCGAGCAGACCCTGATTGGCTATTGCAAGCAGCAGGGCCTGTTCAAGTCTGGCGACAGGGTCATTGCGGCCTGCTCCGGTGGGGCAGACTCCATGGCCCTTTTGCTGTTTCTGCTTCGCTGCCGCCGTGCGCTTTCCATTGAGGTGCTGGCCACTCACGTGAACCACGGCATCCGGGGCGCAGCAGCAGACGCCGATGAAGACTTTGTGGCCCGCTTTTGCGAAGACCGGGCGGTGGAACTTTTTGTCTACAACGCCCGGCGTGCCGGAGTACAGGTGCCGGAACATCCCAGCGAAGACTGGGCGCGGACCCTGCGCTATGACTGGTTCGACGATTTGGCGGCCCGGGAAGAAGCCCATATCGTCACTGCCCACACCATGTCCGATCAGGTGGAAACCGTTCTGCTGCGCATGGCCCGGGGAACAGGTCTGCATGGTCTGGGGGGCATTCAGCCTCATCGCGGGGTCTATGTCCGTCCCATGCTTTGCCTGACCCGCGCCGAGACCGAAGCATACTGCGCCGCCCTTGGGCAAAGCTATGTGCAGGACGAAACCAACGCCCGGGACACCTATGCCCGCAACCGGGTCCGCCACGACGCGGTACCGGCGCTGCTTTCGGTGAATCCGGCGGCGGAGCGCTGCATCGGACGTCTGTGCCGCCAGATGCAGCAGATGGACGCCTGGCTGGCGGCTGAAGCCGCGGCTTTGCTGCAGGCGGCGGCCACCGCGCAGGGGTATGATCTGCAAACGCTGCGGGATGCCGATGGCCCGGTGCTGGATGCAGCATTGCACAGCCTGGTTTCTCCGGTGCGGGATGCGGAAGAAAAGTATGTCAGTCTGCTTCGCTTTCTCATTATGAAAGGAGAGGGGGCCTTGCAGCTCACCGCCGATGTGACCTACAAGGTGCAGAAGAGCCCTTCCGGCAAGGAACTGGTGCGCATTTCTCCTGCCGGTGCAGCACCCGCCCCGGCTCCGGCACAACCCGCTTTGCCGGGCGTTTACCACCTGCCCGGGGGCTATACCATCGCCCTTCGGGTGGAAAAGTAGGAAGATTTTCTAAAAAATGCGCCAATTTTCAAAAAAGACTTAAACTGTTGCGCGGATTATGCTAAAATAAGCAAGAATATCCTGCTGCGTACACGGCAGCCGGGGGATGATTACCGTCCCAGGGACCGCCATGTGCGCAAAACGCTAAAAAAATACTATAACGAGCTTTCCATCCCCATGAACGAACGCCCGCTGCTGCCGCTGCTGGCGGACGGCAGCGAAGTGATCTGGCTGTGGGGCTCCGGCTTTGCCGAGGGCCTGGCCCCGGATCGCTTCACCCGGGAAGTGCTTGTTATTCGCACCGAAAAAACGGAGGTTTAACGTATGCAGTCTATGCACCAGGACATCGACCATATCCTAGTTTCGGAAGAAGAACTCAAGGCCAAGGTGGCCGAACTGGGCGCTCAGATCAGCGCCGATTATGAAGGCAAGGATCTTCTTCTGGTTTCTATCCTCAAAGGTGCCGTTGTGTTCATGGCCGATCTGATGCGTGCCGTGACCATTCCCTGCGGCATCGACTTCATGGTGGTTTCCAGCTACGGCGGCGCCAACACCAGCTCCACCGGCCTTGTCAAGATCATCAAGGACCTGGACCAGGATCTGTCCGGTAAGGACGTCCTGATCGTGGAGGATATTCTGGATACCGGCATCACCCTGTCCCACCTGATGCCCATGCTGCAGATGCGCAAGCCCAACAGCCTGCGCCTGTGCACCATCCTCAGCAAGCCCAGCCGCCGCAAGGCCGACATTGAACCCGATTACTGCGGCTTTGAAGTGCCGGACGAGTTCGTGGTGGGCTACGGCCTTGACTATGATGAGAAATACCGCAACCTCCCGTACGTGGGGGTGCTGAAGCCGGAGATCTATTCCAAGAACTGATCTTCGCATAATAACAGGGAAGCCGCCCGCAGCCGGGCGCACCCGAAATAAGGAGTTGATCTTTTGCAGCATAAACCTCGCATCAGCGGCATTATCATCACCGCGGTACTGCTGGTTCTGGTTCTGGTCATGGCCACCACCTACACCTCCATGTCCAGCTCCTCGGCCAGCACCATGAAAATGTCCGAGGTCATGAACTACTTTGCCGCCAACCAGGTGACCTATTTCAATCTGGACCTGAACACCGGCGTCATTGAGCTGAGTCTGAAGGAAGGGGAGTATGCTCTGCCGGAACAGAGCGAAAGCGAAAAGCAGGCCAACGGTCTGCTGGCGGAGCTTTCCGGCGATGAGGAGTATGGTCCCCAGAACGGCGGTGTTGTATCCGTCACCTACAAACTGCCTTATACAGCCTATTTCCTGGAGTATGTGCAGGATTATATCGACGCGTACAACGCCGAAAATCCCGAAGCACCCATGGTCTACGATATGGTGGGCCTCAAATCCAGCATTCCCTGGTTTGAGATCCTGCTGTATGCCTTCATGATCGGCAGCGTGGTGCTGCTCTTCATGTCCATGTACCGCGGCGGCGCGGGCGGCGGCAGCATTATGAATGTGGGCCGCGCCAAGGTCAAAGACCAGCAGGAAGGCCAGCGCAAGGCGACCTTTGCCGATGTGGCGGGTGCCGACGAAGAAAAGGCCGAACTGCAGGAAGTGGTAGAGTTCCTCAAGGCGCCCAACAAATTCAATTCCCTGGGCGCGCGCATTCCCCACGGTGTTCTGCTGGTAGGCCCTCCGGGTACCGGTAAGACCCTGCTGGCCCGTGCCTGTGCGGGTGAAGCCGGGGTGCCCTTCTACGCCATCTCCGGTTCCGACTTCGTGGAAATGTACGTCGGCGTGGGTGCTTCCCGCGTGCGCGACCTGTTTGAAAAAGCCAAAAAGACCATGCCCTCCATCATCTTCATTGATGAGATCGATGCGGTGGGCCGTCAGCGCGGCGCCGGTCTGGGAGGCGGTCACGACGAACGCGAACAGACCCTGAACCAGCTGCTGGTGGAAATGGACGGCTTTGATGCCAACGACGGCGTCATCGTCATGGCCGCCACCAACCGTGCCGACATCCTGGATAAGGCTCTGCTGCGTCCCGGCCGTTTTGACCGCCAGGTCTATGTGGGCCTGCCGGATGTGAAGGGCCGCGAAGAGATCCTGCGGGTCCACACCAAGAACAAGCCTCTGGCTCCTGATGTGAGCCTCAAGACCATTGCCAAGTCCACAGCTGGCTTCTCCGGCGCGGACCTGGAAAACCTGGTCAACGAAGCGGCCCTGCTGGCCGCCCGCAAGGGCAAGAAGGCCATCACCCAGCCTGAGATCGAGGAAGCCTCCATCAAGGTGGTGGCGGGCCCCGAAAAGAAGAGCCGTGTGGTCACCGATAAGGAAAAGCGCCTGACCGCTTATCACGAGACCGGTCACGCCATCACCGGCTACTTCTGCAAGACCCATGACCCCGTGCATCAGATCAGCATCATTCCCCGCGGCATGGCCGGCGGCTATACCATGTATCTGCCGGATAAGGACCCCAGCTATGTCACCAAGACGGCCATGAGCGAAAGCATCGTCAGCCTGCTTGGTGGCCGCGTGGCGGAACAGCTGGTGCTGGAGGATATCTCCACCGGTGCTTCCAACGACCTGCAGCGGGCCACCGATACCGCCCGCGCCATGGTCACCCGGTACGGCTTCTCGGAGCGGTTGGGTCCGGTGGTTTACGGCACCGATCCCAGCGAGACCTTCCTGGGGCGTGACCTTGGTATGGGCAAGGGCTACAGCGAAAACGTTGCCGCGGACATCGACAACGAGATCCGCGATATCGTGGACGAAGCCTATGAAACTGCCCGGCGCATCCTCACCGAGCATATGGATCAGCTGCATGCCGTTGCCGCTGTCCTGATGGAACGGGAAAAGATCAGCGGCGACGAGTTCAAGACCCTGATGGAGGGCGGCCAGCTGCCTCCCTTTGATCTGGGCAAATCCGAATCCTCTCCTGTGCAGGGAGGCAGCGCCGCACCCCGGGCCGCGGAACCCCCGGTGCAGCCTCAGATGCCGGACGCCCCCGAAGCGCCCCAAGAATGACAAGGTAAGGTGGATTGAATCATGGATCAGAATTTTTCTCTTATGGCACAGTCCCGCGCCAATTACTACACCGCGGGCAGCCCGGTTCAGTTCGTTCGCGTGGAACTGCTCAAAGGGGACGTTACCGGTGAGGTGGCGGTTTGCCTGACCTTCAAGAACGTGGGCACCGAACCCCTGACCGGTCTGGTGGTCCACTTCAAGTGCAAGGACGCTGCCGGCCAGATCCTGTGCGAGGACGACTTCTATTATGAAGACCTCAACGCACAACCCGGCGATCTCTTCGGCAGCGACGATGCGGTGTTTGTCAGCGATACCCCGGTCTCCAGCGTAGAGACTGAACAGGACCGCGCCTTCCTCAATGGCCGCGGCGTCAACCTGCGGGACTACAAGCGCGTGCGTCTGCCCCAGCCCCGGGTTCTGCCCGGCTCTATTGCCAAGATCCTGCAGAACCGCACCGGTAACCCTCAGCTGACCTGTGTGCCTCAGGACACCGAGTACGGCTGGTTCTGCGCCTGCGGCGCGTTCCATCCCAATGAAGAAGCTGCCCAGGTGTGCAGCGAGTGCGGCGGTGACCGCGCCTACATCAAGGCGAGCCTGACCTCTATTCTGGAAGAAGCCCGCCGTGCAGCGGAACAACAGCAGCAGGAACTGAACGCGGTCGCCAACGCGGCGGCTCCTCAGCCCCAGAACACCGCAGCCGCTACGGCGGCTGCTGCCCAGGCAGCCATTGCCGGTGAGGATGAAGTGGAGGAACCCACCGCCCAGTTTGATCCTTCTGCTGATGCCACCAACGCCGAGATGGCCCGGGTCCGCCAGTATGCGCCCAACGGCCGTCTATTCGAGGATGATGCCGAGGATGACGAGGACGAAGGCACCCGCATGTTCGACACCGATGATGAGGACGAATATGACGAGGAACCCAAAGCCCGCCGCGGCCGTTACGTGGATGAGGATGAAGAGACCGAAGATGACGTGATGGCGGAACGCATCATCCGCTGGGCGCCTCCCATCACTGCGGTGGTGTGTGCGCTGATCGTGGCTGTCTCGTTGATCTACTACTTCGTCATTGCCTGAGCCTGATCAATTGAGTCACCCAAAGCCCCCGGCTGATTCAGCCGGGGGCTTTTTGCGTGCTGAAATCTTTACATCTGAAATGGTCGGAAATCCTTGTCAAATAGGTGTACTACTGCTATAATACAGGTAGAACAAACAAAGGAGGGGATCAAGTGGTCAGTTTTCAGGGACTGCATTTTCACGAACGTTCCCCCGTGTACCAGCAGATTGCGGAGCATCTCAAACGGCAGATCATGCTGGGCACTGTGGAGGACGGCGAGCCTATGCCGAGCCGCCGGGAACTGGCGGCTCAAACCGGCATCAACCCCAACACCGCTCAAAAAGCCTACCGCCTGATGACCGAGGAAGGGTATGTTCAGACCCAGGGCAACAACCTCAGTACGGTACATCTGACCCCGGACCTGCGCAACTGGATCGAGGATGAACTCAGCCGTGGTCTTGTGCAGCAGTTCGTGGCTGATGCCAAAGACAACCACCTGTCTTATCGTAAAGTGATCGCACTGATCAGCGAGTTGTGGGGCGAGGAATAACGCAACCATTTTTTTGAATTTGAGTGTACTAGCAAAGTGGTACACGGGAGGTTTGTATGAAAAGACTGCTTCGGTATACAGCCTGGAACTGGTCCATGAGCCGCGTGCCCGCAGGGCTTTTGTTGGCGGTGGGCGCAGCGGTGGAATGTGTTTTGCTTTGTGCAGCAGCCGCCATGCCGTATCTGGCAGGGGTGGTTTACAACGAACTTGTGCTGTCCTCCGGAATTCTTTGGGTGGTGGCGCTGGAATATCTGTGCATCCCTGTATTTGCGCAGTTCCATCAGCTGTTTCCAGGCAAAGGAACTCGCGTTTCCGACACGGTGATGACACTGCCCATGCGGCGGTGGCAGCTTCCCGTGGGCCGGATGTTGGCAACGGCTCTTTGGCTGCTTTTGGGTATGGCCGTACAGGTGCTGGTGCTTCTTGTGATGTGGGGGCCGGTGACAGCTTTGCAGCAAAGTGTTGCCGCCGGTTATTTCCAATTCGATGTGACGGCACGGGGAAGCTCCTGGTGGGCACTGTCGGGTTGCGGATTGCTGCGCCTGCTGCTTCCTACCGAGGGGGCAGATCTGATGATTGTGGCGTTGCTGGTTCTGCTCCCGTCGGTGCTGATTCCCACCGTGTCTGTGTTGCGGGGCCGGAAAAGGCTGGCCGCGGTTTTGTTGGCGCTGGCGGAACAGTTTTGTGCGGCGTATCTGGCCTTTCCTGTCGCGGCGGGAATTCTGGCGGCCAGTCAGCTGGGGACAGCGTTTTTCCGCAGAAGTGCCTACCTGGTTGGAGGAGTCATGTTTTGCGGTGCGGTGGCGCTGCTGCTGTGGGGATTGCGGGCCTGGTATCGCTGTGAAACGGCTGCATGAAAGGGGAAAGAAAAATGAAGCACAAAAAAGTGGTGCGCCCGTACAGCGTATGTCTGGCATCCTTGGCAGCCGGTATTGCGGTGCTTTTGGCAGGATCGGTTTTTCTGCGGGCCGGATATCCCGCCGACGCAGTGGTGCTGCAGGTACAAACAGGGGACACATCCCAACTGCAGGGGTTTACCTTACAAGGAGCCTGGCAGGAAACCATCAAGTCCGGCATTTCCTTTTCTCTTGAAAACGGCAGCCTGACCACAGTCCCGCAGCTGCAGGCGGAACCGGATTCGGGAATCGCTTTGTGGGGACAGGGCCGGCTGTGTGTGCCGGAAGAAAATCTGGCAGAGGTGGATGCGCAGGCTGCAGGGGGAGCTTTCAGCGGTTCCTACGGTGCATTTTTCCTGCGGAGCCACTACGAAGGAATGAATTTTACGGCGGAGACCACGCACCTGGAAGAAATCTATGCCCTGACTGTAACCGATGGTTCGGATCTTTCCGTCCGGTTCAGCCTGGGAGAAATAGAAACCTCCGCACCGGTAACGGTGACGGCGGAAATACATACGGAAAACAGGGTATGGGGGTCCTTCCCATACTGTACGGCGCTTGATGGAGTGGCCGATACAGTAAGCGGAATCCGGGAGGTGCAGATCCTGAGTGCGGAAAAGCCGGTCAGCCTGTATGTCGGTCCCGGTAACGGTCAGAATGCGGGCATCTGGCAGGTACTGCAGCTCTGCACACCGGAAGAAATCGAACAGATCGTTCCGGATGTCATGATACACGGCACTGCGGTACCCTCCAATACAGAACCTTATGGCGCTGTTGAAGAAGTGTGCACCCTGGATGCAGGGGAACGCCTGGCGCCCTGTGCCGATTGGTACAACGCCCGGCTGGATAACGGCCGGTGGTTTTTGACGGAGAATGGGGAAGGAGAACTCAGCCTGCTTCTGCTGGATGAAAACTGGCAGATCCTTTCCAAACAGCTTCTTGGCATGAAAATGACGGAAGGGCAGCAGGTCACGGTTCTGCCTTCCATGCGTACCAATGAGATCGTGTTTACTGTGACGGATTCCAATGGCGCCGGTCAGGCTTCGGTTCTGCGTATGGAAAACGGAAAGGTGCAGGCGCAGAAGGTGATGACGGTGACGGCGGAAACGCCGCTTCTGACGGCGGGATTCAGCCAGGACGGAACAAAGCTGATGATTGTGAGCGAAAAAGCGGAAGACCTGACCGTTTTGGTACCGGCTGCCCTGCGGGAACAGTATGCCTACACACCCATGGCGGAAAGTGAAGTCCCTTATACGGCTGACGCTGTGACGGGATGGAATGTGCAGGTGTATCCGGTGGATGATCTTTCCGAACCGAGCTTTTCCGCAGTGCTGGATTTCGGCGTTACACAGCAGTGGGCGCGGGAAATCTGGCTCAGTGGTGTTTATAACGTGGAACGGAATATCTCCCGGTTTGAAGTGATCGGAGCTTGGGAAAATGCAAAGGGGGAACACGTATGAAAAGCGTTGCTAAACTGATGGCCTGGCACTGGCAACTGGTGCGGGGCCCTTACGCGGTTCTGTGCGCTGTGTATGCCGTGCAGCAGCTGATCCTTTTGCTGGTGTCGGCATCGGACAGCCAAAGGCTGGGATACCAGATGGCGGAATTGTTCCAGGGCTGCGGGCAGATGCCGCTGTTCTTTGTGGCGCTCTGCCTGGTAGCGATTGTGGCTGCGTCCGCAACCAGAAACCGGGAACGGGCCCAGAAAATGTACACCCTTTATACCATGCCTTCTTCCCGCTGGACGCTGTGGGAGGCACAGTTTCTGCTGGGGCTGATTTTGCTGGCGGGGTTTGCGGCATGGCAGGTCCTTCTGTATGCAGCGGCCTATTTCCCGGTCACGATGGTTTTGTCCCGGGTAGCGGAGAGTATGGTGGCAAACGCTTTGCCCTGGAACAGCCTCGTGGAAGAACTCAACGCCAACCCGTTGATGCAGCTGCTTCTGCCGGTAAAGGCGGGCAGTGGTCTGGCCCTGTTGGGAGCGTTGGGCGTTACAGCGCTGCATTCCGCCTGTATGGCCTGCTGCCAAGGGCTGCGCCGCGCGGTGGTGACTTTGCTGGCATTGTTCGGCACTGGAGCGGCCTACACAGCTTTTTATATTAGATATCACCAGGTGATATACGGGACAGATGCCCCGTCTTATTGGCTTTTGTTTGCTGTGGTGCTGGCCGTGGCGCTGGGGCTGGCAGCTGTGAACGTATTCCAGGCGGTTTGGGCACTGAAACGTGCCGAAACTGCATGAAAGGGGGAAAAAGACGATGAGAGCAAATCATAAGGCCCCCGACCGCGGGTTGGCTGTTCTGGGCGTTGCGGCAGTCCTGGTTTTGGCGGCTGGCGTGGCTGGCCGGAGTATCGGTCTGCAAAAGCTGCAAGCCACCCTGAAAGAAGAGACCGGCGACAGAGAGGAACTGGAGTCGTTTTCTCTCTCGGGCTATACACTGCTTCAGGCTGAAAATGCCATCACCTATTTCGAACTGGAAAACGGGGAACTCACCGGCCGGACGATGACGGAAACGGCCGTTCTGCCGGAAAACGCGCAGCTGGGAAATTCGTTTTACTCCCATACCGAGTTGGCTGTACGGCCGGAGGATCGGGGTGCAACCAATCAAGGGTCTGCATTTTCCGGAAACACTGCTGAATCACAGGCGCAGGACTTTGTGGTCATGCGGAAGATAGAACTTCCGGACGACACGTCCTTGAGGCTGTATATGGCAGATTACCACAGCGATACAGCCCAACGCGTGACAGCTTATCCCAATATGTGGAGCGGCATGGATTGGACATTGTCGGAAAACGTGCCGGATGCGTATTCCCGCTGGCGGGGTGAGGCGATTATCCAATGGCAGGGAAGCTGGTTCCTCAATTTGGGTGGAGACAACATGCGGTATCAGCCGGGTGTTTGGAAGGTGACTGAGAGCCTTACGGAAGAAGAGCTGGAAGCACTGCCCACGGATGGTGATGTGCGGTATGGAGATTCCACCGTGCCGGTCCTGTGCAAATCCACTGAGTACGGCAGCGTGGAGATGTTCTATCAGCCTCAAAACGTTGAGTCTGTACTGAACCTGGCCCCGATGGAGCAGTATCTGGGGGTTTTGTACCTGGATACAAATGGCAATGTCTGGTTTGACCTGGTGGATGAAAATGCCAAGTGTGTGCAGCAGACCTTGATCCGGGAAAAAGGAGAAGGTGATCTCTATGCCATCATGGCCAACACCCAAAAGACAGATCAGGCTTGTTTTGTGCTGTATCAGGAGGAAACTTATACCACTGTACAGATTATCCTGCTTCAGATCAATGCAGACGGCAGCCTGCATGTGGTGAATCTGCCTGGGGAGATGAAGGACAACGGCGAACTGGCCGGGACCACGGTGGTACAGCTCAGTCAGGACGGGCAGAAAGTGCTGTCGGTGGGATTGGAGGAGGCTGCGCTACAGGTGGACCGTAACCCTTGGAATACGGAATCCGTCACCTATTACAGCGGTTACCGTGTGAATGTGTATGACCTGGACCGGAAGGCGCAGACCTTCAGCGGTACTCTGGATACCGGCCGGGATATGACCTGGGGACGGTATCTGAGCAGTTCTGATTTTATCTATTACGGTCTGGCCGGAGAACTGATGTCCATGAACCGGGATAGCTATACCGTATTTCCGCAGCAAACACAGGAGGGGTGACCCATGATTGAAGTAAAAAATCTGGAAAAGACCTGGCGCCGCGGCCGCACCCGCGTGGGGCTTCTGCCGGTGAGCTTTACGGTGCCCGACGGGCAGATCGTGGGCGTACTGGGGGATAACGGTGCCGGTAAGACCACCTTGCTGCGCACTATGGCCGGGCTTTTGCCGCCCAAAGCCGGCACGGCCCTGTTCGACGGCAAACCCGCCGCCAAACAATATGAGCGCATCAGCTATATCACCGGGGAGGGCAGCTACTATCCCAGCCTGACGGTGGGGGAGTACGGCGCTTTTCTGGAAGACCTGCACACCGCCTTTGATCCCAAAAGGTACCGGGAATTTCTGGACTTTTTCCAGCTGCCTGCCGATGTGCGCATCTCCCGGCTGTCCACGGGGCAGAAAGCCCGGGTGGAACTGGCTGCCGGATTTGCCAAACGGGCAAGCTACTATCTGATGGATGAGCCGTTCCTGGGCAAGGATGTGTTCACCCGCAAGGACTTCATCAAGCTGATGAGCGCCGTCCTTCACGGGGAGGAGACCATTCTCATCACCACCCATTATCTGGATGACATTGAACATTTTCTGGATCGGGCGCTGGTGCTGCACCAGGGGCGAATTGCCGACGATTTCATGATGGAGGAACTGGAGGAAAGCGGGCAGACGCTGTTGGAACGCATGAGCAAGACCAGCGGCTGGGACCCGCAGCGGTATCTGCATTTTGGCGAGGAGGGCTGACCATGATGCCGAAGCAGGAAAAAGCACTTACCCCCAGCGAACAGGCGCTGTGGGATGCGCTGTGGGATAACCGTGGCAAGGCAGTTCCCCGCGGGCAGCTTCTGGCCGTGGTGGGGTACCCGGCGGGCGTTGCCACCCGCACGCTGGATGTGCACATCCAGCATCTGCGCCGCAAGATGGGGCAGGATGCCCGCATTGAAACGGTGTTCCGCATCGGGTACCGTCTGGCGGTATAAGCGAAACGAAAAAACAGGCCGGGAGGATTTTTCCGGCCTGTTTTTGTATGCGGATTCAGTTTTTGTTCAGGGCATCGAAACGGTGCACAATCTCCGGGTCGCTGAGCTTGATGACCTGACCAGAAAGCCGGTGCAGGCTGTTGCTTTCGGGGATCCGCCCGAAGGTCAGACGCTGGGCGCACAGCGCCTGGGTCTTGAACCCAGTGCGCTCATTCATAGCCCGGTTGCCATACTTGATGTCGCCCAGCACCGGGTGCCCCAAAAAAGCCAGATGCGCCCGGATCTGGTGGGTGCGCCCGGTCAGCAGCCCGATACGGCACAGGGTAAAGGGGCCGTTGCTGCGGATGGGGGTCACATCGGTAATGATTTGTTTGTACCCTTCGGATTCCCGGGCATGGATCCGGACCTTGTTGCCCTTCTCGCTGTGCTGCAGCCAGGCGATGTGCCGCCCGGCGGGAGGTGTGCCGATGGTGATGGTCAGATACTCTTTTTTCAGCCAGTCTTCCCGGATGATCTCATTCATATCCCGCAGGGCAGTATAGCTTTTGGCAGCAATAACAAGCCCCTCAGTGCCCCGGTCCAGCCGGTTGCACAAAGCGGGGGCAAAGCGGTTTTCCGCCTTGGGGTCATATTTGCCTTCTTCGATCAGGCGGGCGGTGAAGGCGTCTACCAGATTGGGGTCTCCGGTGCGGTCGCTGTGGCACAACAGATGGGCGGGCTTGTACAGCACCGCGATATCCTCGTCCTCATAGATAACGGTCACCGGGGGCTGGCGGCGGGGCGGCTTCTTCACACTGGTCACCGCCACAGCGGGGAAGAACTCGTCGTTGATATACATCTCGATCACGTCCCCGGTCTGCAGCCGGGTGTCCGGTTCGCCCCGCTTGCCGTTGACCTTGATGCGCTTGTTGCGGAAACTTTTGTACA
>CALXHS010000008.1 GCA_944388165.1 uncultured Gemmiger sp.
CCCCTGTACGCCGACACAAAAAAGCTCTGGGCCATCCATTACAGCATCTATCAGGTGCAGCATGAGCAGGAGCGCCAAAACGCCGCTACACGGCAGAAAAAGCAGGAAATCGAACACTAAACCTTACACATTTTCAGGAGGCAGTTATGGACAGCAAATCGAAAATCCCACCCGAAATCATAGACGGTCAGGACACGCCGGAAGAATACCATTTTTCCAATCCCGGCCCCACCGACCCACCGAAGCGCAATTTCTGGATCGATGAATGCGGGCATACCGCAGCAATACGGGAAGCTGTTCGGCGCACTTCATCCGGGCGGTTGTTCTGGAGGATTTGGTCTGGATGCACATGAAAGCGGTCATCTTCTATGTGACGCGGTATGAGAAGCATTTCCGGGCTGCGATGGAACACCGGCTCCGGCTGTCCAGCGAGGAAAAAATCTGCGTCAGCATCAAGCGTCTGGAACAGGCGCAGCGGCGTATGGGCGAGCTTGACCGGCTGTTCATCCGAATCTATGAGGACAATGTGGCCGGGAAAATCACGGACGAACGTTTTTCCATGATGAGCCAGTCTTACGAGGACGAACAGACGCAGCTCAAGGCGGAAATCCAGACCTTGCAGCAGGACATTGAAGTACAGGAACGACAGATTGAAAACTTGGAGCAGTTCATCCAGCGGGTACACAAGTACGCGGATTTGCAGGAACTGACCCCTTACGCACTGCGGGAGCTTGTGAAGGCGATCTACATTGAAGCGCCGGACAAGAGCAGCGGTAAACGGCGGCAGAATATCCGCATTTCCTACGACCTTGTGGGATTTATCCCCGTGGACGAGCTGATGAAGCAGGAAACGGCATGACCGAAGCCATGCCGTCCTTGCGAAAACTTATTTTGCTTTCTTATGACCCCCGACCATGACAGCCGGGGGATTTTTGTTGGGTTCACTCAATAGACGAATTTTTTCTGGGCCAGGTAGTTCACAAAGAAGAGGGCACAGTCCACCGGCACCTTCAAAAACAGTTCCGGCACCACCGGCAGAGCCTTGGCAAGGCCCGCCACCAGCACACCGCTGCACAGGGTCTTGAAGACGGTAATGGCGGTATACAGAGAGGCCGACCGCTCGTGGGAGGCGTTGCTGTGGAACACCAGGAAGTAGTTCAGCAGGTAGTTGCACAGACTGGACAGCACCCGGGCCGCGATGGTGGCCGCCAGGATGGCAGTGCTTTCGGCCATGTGGTCCTGCAGCAGGGCGCACAGCACCGCGAAAGCCCCCAGGTCCACCACGCTGGAAGAGACAGAGGACGCCAGAAAGCGCACAAAAGGCCGGTTTTCGACCATGGATTTTACTTGGGACAACGCCGGGTCACAACCTTTCCGGGGTACAAAACAAAGGAACGCGCCCCGCCGGATTGCGGGGCACGCTCCCTATTATAACGTACTCTTGTCAAAAATTGCAAGTCCGCGCCGTCAGTTCAGCGTTTTGCCAAAAAACTCCAGCTCCGGGCGGATGGTCTGCATCAGGGTGTCGAAAGCATCGGGGGTCAGGCTCTGGGCGCCGTCGCTCTTGGCCTTGGCGGGGTCGTTGTGCACCTCGATCATCAGCCCGTCCGCGCCCACGGCCACGGCCGCCGCCGCCAGGGACGGCACCATGAAGGCGATGCCCGCCGCGTGGCTGGGGTCGATGACCACCGGCAGATGGGTCATCTTTTTCAGCATAGGCACGGCGGAAATATCCAGGGTGTTGCGCATACTGGTCTCGAAGGTGCGGATGCCACGCTCGCACAGCACCACGTTGGGGTTGCCCTCGGCCATGATGTATTCGGCGCTCATCACCAGTTCTTCCAAAGTGGAGGAAAGCCCCCGCTTGAGCAGCACCGGGATGTTGGTGCGGCCCACCGCTTTCAGCAGTTCAAAGTTCTGCATGTTCCTCGCGCCGATCTGGATCATATCCACCCCCGCTTCCTCAAACAGGGGGATGTGCTCGTTGTTCATCAGTTCGGTAACGATGGGCTGGCCGGTCACCGCCCGGGCTTCTTTCAGCAGTTCCAGCCCTTCGGCCCGCAGGCCCTGGAAACTGTACGGGCTGGTGCGGGGCTTGAAGGCGCCGCCCCGCAGGATGGACGCCCCCGCCGCCTGCACCCGCCGGGCGATGCCGATGATCTGCTCCTTGCTCTCCACACTGCAGGGGCCCGCCATCACCGCAAAATGGCCCCCGCCGATCTTGTGGCCGCCCACATCCACCACCGTGTCGTCGGGGTGGAATTTGCGGTTGGCCTTCTTGTAGGGTTCGGACACACGGCGGCAGGTATCCACCACCGGGTTGGCCAGCACCCAGCTTTCGCTCAGGGCCTTGGTATCGCCGATCAGGCCCAGGATATGGGTATCGCTGCCCACAGAGTCGTTGATCTCAAACCCCATGGCCCGCAGTTCGCCGCAGAACTGCTGTACCTTTTCCTGGGGGGCGTTGTGCTTCAATACGATGATCATGGTGTTTCCCTCACTTTATCTGTTACAGCCCGGGGGCCTGTTTTATTTCTTTGTTCTTTGGCTTTGGCAGGCTCTAGTTTAGCACTTTAATGCGTTAAAGTCAATAGTGCTTTACAACTTTTTCCCGCCGGGCTATAATTTGGATGCAAAACCGTTGTCATTTTCCCGGTTTCGGCCGGATTTTCTGCGGGAACACGTTAAAAGAGAGGGGTCATTCCACATGTCCAAAGAAGCAAAAACCAACGCCATGCGTATGTTGGAGCGCGCTAAGATCGCCTATACCGCCCATGAATATCCCCACGAAGAAGGCACCGCCGTGGCCGGCGCCGCCGTGGCCGCCCTCACCGGGCAGGACCCGGCCCGGGTGTTCAAGACCCTGGTCACCCAGGGGGCGGACCGGAATTTCTATGTGTTTGTCATTCCGGTTCTGGCGGAACTGGACCTGAAAAAGGCCGCCAAAGCCGCCGGGGTGAAGAGTGTTTCCATGCTCCATGTGGCCGACCTGCTCAAGACCACCGGATACGTGCGGGGCGGGTGCAGCCCCGTGGGCATGAAAAAGCAGTTTGCCACCGTCTTTGATGAAAGCTGTCTGGCCCAGCCCACCATCCTGGTGTCGGCAGGGCGCATCGGCACCCAGATCGAAGCCGCCCCCGCCGACCTGGTGAAGGTCACCCGGGGCAAGACCGCCGCCATCACGGCGGAGGTACGGGCATGATGCGGCTGGACAAGTACCTGGCCGAACGGCTGGGCATCACCCGCAGCGAAAGCCGCAAGCGCATCGCCGCCGGGGCGGTGACGGTGGACGGGGCCTTGTGCCGCAAGGCCGACGCCAAGATCGACGAGAACACCGCCCAGGTGACGGTGGGCGGCCAGGACCTGGGCGGCGGGTACGAGAAATATGTCTACCTGATGCTGAACAAGCCGGAAGGGGTGGTCAGCGCCAGCCGGGACAAGCACGACACCACCGTGGCCGACCTGGTGGCGGCGGATTTCCCCCGGCGGCAGCTCTTCCCCGCCGGGCGGCTGGACAAGACCAGCACCGGGTTTGTGCTGCTCACCGACGACGGGGCTTTCGCCCATGACATCCTGGCCCCGGGGCGGCATGTGTCCAAGGAGTACATCGTCACCCTGGACACTCCCCTGACCGCCGGGATGCAGGCGGGCTTTGCCGCGGGGGTGACCCTTGCGGACGGCCAGACCATGGACCCGGCAGAGGCCGAGCCTTTCGGGGAGGACCCCTGCGTGGTGAAGGTCATCCTGCACCAGGGGGTCTACCACCAGATCAAGCGGATGTTCGGGGTGTACGGCGCCGGGGTGAACGCTTTGCACCGCACCGCCATCGGCCCGGTGGCCCTGGACAAGGCCCTGGAACCCGGCGCCTGGCGGCCCCTGACCGCCGAAGAAGTGGAGGCACTGCGCCGGGCAGCCCAGCGCTGAACCGACAAACTTTCATCACTTTAGCCACTTTTTGCCAAGATGGCAAAATCTGCCTACTTTCGTTCAAAAATCGTTCAAAAAGATACGATATACTAGATAATGGGTTTGTAGGACCATAAGCGGCAAATGCTTGCAAATTTCGCCGTCTTGCGCTACAATAAACCGATTCACCTTTTTTTCGTCCGCGTGTATCGCGGTGTTTCCACAGTCCCACAGGCGGGAGGTCATTGAATGAGAGTCGGCTTGGACATTGGTTCCACCACCATTAAATGCGTCGTGCTCGACGAGCAGGACAAGATCATTTATTCTACATACGAACGTCATTACAGTCATATTCTGGAAAAAGGCCAGGAGCTTTTGCAGCGCATTGCGAAGGACTACCTGCCCGATGGCCGCGCCATGCTGGCCATTTCCGGTTCGGCGGGCATGGGCCTGGCAGACAGCTGCGGGGTCCCCTTTGTGCAGGAGGTTTTCGCCACCCGCGTGGCGGCCAACCGCCTGGCCCCCGGCACCGACTGCATCATCGAACTGGGCGGCGAGGACGCCAAGATCCTCTTTCTCACCAACGGCACCGAAGTGCGCATGAATGGTTCCTGCGCCGGCGGCACGGGGGCTTTCATCGACCAGATGGCCACCCTGCTGAAGATGAGCGCCGACGAGATGGACAAGGCCGCCCAGGCTTCCACCCGTACCTACACCATCGCCTCCCGCTGCGGCGTGTTTGCCAAGAGCGACATCCAGCCCCTCATCAACCAGGGCGCCCTGGCGGGGGACATTGCGGCTTCCATCTACCAGGCCGTGGTCAACCAGACCATCGCCGGCCTGGCCCAGGGCCGTCCCATCAAGGGCAATGTGCTTTACCTGGGCGGACCGCTGACCTTCTCCGGCGTGCTGCGCCAAAGTTTTGACAAGACCCTGGGCCTGAAGGGCACCTGCCCGGAAAACAGCCTGCTGTACGTGGCCCTGGGTGCAGCGTACTACGCCGACCGGGAATCCGACCTGAGCGAAGTGGTCAAGCGCCTGTCCAATTACAGCGCCACCGCCACCTACGTGAGCCTGCCGCCCCTGTTTGCAGACAAGCAGGAATACGAGGATTTCCACGCCCGCCACATGCGGGCCTGCGTGCCCTGCGTGCCTTTCGGCATCGACTGCGGCCCGGTGCACATCGGCATCGACTCCGGTTCCACCACCATCAAGCTGGTGGTGATCGACGATAACAGCAACATCCTCTTCACCAGCTACCGCCCCAACCTGGGCAACCCCATCCCCCTGGTGAAAGAGACCCTGCTCAAGCTGTACAAAGACCATCCCGGTCTGCAGATCGCCAGCGTGACCACCACCGGCTACGGCGAAGAGCTCATCAAGAACGCCTTCCACTGCGACCGCGGTCTGGTGGAAACGGTGGCCCACTTCACCGCCGCCAAGCATTTCATGCCCAACGTGGATTTCATCATCGACATCGGCGGCCAGGACATGAAGTGCTTCAAGATCGAGGACGGCGCCATCAGCAACATCTTCCTGAACGAAGCCTGCTCCTCCGGCTGCGGCAGCTTTTTGCAGACCTTTGCCCAGGCGCTGGGCTATGATGTGAAGGAATTTGCGGCCCTGGGCCTGTTTGCCGACCGCCCGGTGGACCTGGGCAGCCGCTGCACCGTCTTCATGAACTCCAGCGTCAAGCAGGCCCAGAAGGACGGCGCTTCCATTGAGAATATCAGCGCGGGCCTGTCCATTTCCGTTGTCAAGAACGCCCTGTACAAGGTCATCCGCGCTTCCAGCCCCGAAGAACTGGGCCGCAACATCGTGGTCCAGGGCGGCACCTTCTACAACGAAGCGGTGCTCCGCGCCTTTGAGAAGGAGATGGGGGTGGAGGTCATCCGCCCGGACATCGCCGGTCTGATGGGCGCTTTCGGCGCCGCTCTTCACGGCAAGGCCCACAGCAACGCCGACTCCCGCAGCACCGTGCTCACCCAGGAGGAGCTGGAGAACTTCTCCCAGAAGGTGCAGAACGTCACCTGCAAGGGCTGCGGCAACCACTGCCAGCTGACGGTGAACATCTTCGCCGACGGTCAGCGGTTCATCTCCGGCAACCGCTGCGACAAGCCGGTGACCGGCAAGGCTGCGGATGACGACCTGAACCTCTACGCCTACAAGCTGGACCTGCTGCTGGGCTACGGCAAAAAGCAGCCCGAAAGCCCCCGGGCCACCATCGGCCTGCCCCTGTGCCTGAACATGTATGAACTGCTGCCCTTCTGGCATACCCTGTTTACCAGGCTGGGCTTTGCAGTCAAGACCAGCCCGGTGTCCAGCCGTTCCCTCTATCAGGAAGGACAGGCCACCATCCCCAGCGACACCGCCTGCTTCCCCGCCAAGCTGGCCCACGGCCACATTGCGGAGCTGGTCAAGCTGGGCGTGGATGCCATCTTCTACCCCTGCATGAGCTACAACGTGGATGAACACCTGGGCGACAACCATTACAACTGCCCGGTGGTGGCCTATTATCCCGAAGTTCTGGCGGGCAACTGCCCCGAGCTGGAAGGCACCCCCTTCATCTACGATTACGTCAACCTGGCCCGCCGCAAGGACTTCACCAAGCGGTTCCCGGCCATCCTGGACAAATATTTCCCCGGCCTGAACCACAAGGAAGTGGCGGAAGCCATCGACGCCGCCTATGCGGAGTACGAGCGCCACATGCTGGAAGTCCGCACCAAGGGCGCCGAGATCATCGCCAAGGCCCGGCAGGAGCACAAACGCATCGTGGTGCTGGCCGGCCGTCCCTACCATGTGGACCCGGAGGTCAACCACGGCATCGACAAGCTGATCGTCCGCCAGGGCGCCGCCGTGGTCACCGAGGACTCGGTGAGCCACCTCATGGACAAATTCCCCACCTCGGTGCTGAACCAGTGGACCTATCACAGCCGCCTGTACGCCGCGGCCAAATACTGCACCACCCAGCCCGATATGGACCTGGTGCAGCTGGTGAGCTTCGGCTGCGGCCTGGACGCCATCACCACCGACGAGACCCGCGAGATTCTGCAGGAGGGCGGCAAGCTGTATACCCAGCTGAAGATCGACGAGATCACCAACCTGGGCGCCGTGAACATCCGCCTGCGCAGCCTGTTTGCCGCCTTGGATGAACGCGCCGAAGACAAAGCAAGGAGCTGACCCTCATGGAGTACATGACCCCCAATTTCACCAAGGATATGATCCGCACCCACAAGATCCTGATCCCCAACATGGCCGTGACCCAGTTCCGGCTGATGGCGGCGGCGCTGGAATGTGAGGGCTACAACGTGGAGGTGCTGGGCAACTGCGGCAGCGAGGTGGCCCAGCTGGGTCTGAAATACGTCCACAACGACACCTGCTACCCCGCCCTGCTGGTCATCGGTCAGTTCATCGACGCGCTGAACAGCGGCAAGTATGACCTGAACCACACCGCCCTGCTCATCACCCAGACGGGCGGCGGGTGCCGTGCTTCCAACTACATCAAGCTGCTGCGCAAGGCCCTGGTCAAGTCCGGCTACGGCGACATTCCGGTGGCATCCCTGAACTTCTCCGGCCTGGAAAAGGACAGCGGCCTGCCCCTGACCCTGCCGCTGCTGCGCAAGGTCATTGCCTGCATCTTCTACGGCGACATGCTCTGCGCTCTGCGCAGCCAGGTAAAGCCTTACGAGAACCACGCCGGGGACGCCGACGCCGCCACCGAGCGGTGGATCGCCACCATCCAGGGCTGGATGCGGGAAAACCGCAATTTCAGCGCCCGGGATATGAAACGCCAGTTCCCCGTCATCGCGGCGGAGTTTGCTGCCATCCCGGTGACCCGTGTGCCCAAGGTCAAGGTGGGCGTGGTCGGCGAGATCTACGTGAAATATTCCCCCCTGGGCAACAACGACCTGGAAAAGTTCCTGGAAAGCCAGGACTGCGAGGTCAACCTGCCCGGCCTGATGGGCTTTGTGGAATACTGCATCGCCAACACCGAGCTGGACGTGAAGCTCTACGGCGGCAGCCTGCTGAAGGCGGGCGGCGCCGGGGCGCTGCTGAACTGGCTGGACGGCATCGGCAACGCCTGCAACGACGCCATGCGCAAGGCGGGCTTCTATGCCCCGGGGTCTTTCCGGGAACTGATGGAAAAGCCCAAGGGCATCATCTCCCTGGGCGCCAAGATGGGCGAAGGCTGGCTGCTCACCGCCGAAATGCTGGAACTGGTGGAGGGCGGTTACGCCAACATCGTCTGTGCCCAGCCCTTCGGCTGCCTGCCCAACCACATTGTGGGCAAGGGCATGATCAACAAGATCCGCGCCCTGCACCCGGACGCCAACATCACCCCCGTGGACTACGACCCCAGCGCCACCCGCGTCAACCAGGAAAACCGCATCAAGCTGATGCTGGCGGTGGCCCGGGAGCGGCTGAAGAATCCCGCCGAAGCCCCTGCCCCCGTTACAGCGGAGGAGCTGGCCGGCGGTGCGCCGTCCATTGAGACGGCGGTCCCTGCCGGGGTGTGAGGCCCCTGATTTTTTCTCGTTTCTGCGGATTTTTCCTTTGATTTTTTCCCGACAGTAAGCAAATAGCCCGGGGCCTTCCGTGTATGGGAAGGCCCCGGGTTTTGTGTTGTTTTGCGTTTTTTGGTTCTTGCTTCTTGGGAAACGGCTGCCAACCGATGGGTTGTCGCTTTTTGCCGCCAAAAAGCGACGGAAAAACCGCCACCGTTTCGAGGCGGTGGACGCCGACCAGGTATTTTTTGCCCGGGCGGCTATGCCGCCCGATGGCGCACAACGCCATGCAAAAAAGCAACGCGCAGCGTTGTTTCCGAAATTGGTCGGCCGCGA
>CALXHS010000009.1 GCA_944388165.1 uncultured Gemmiger sp.
GCGTGACCGGGCTCAACGGTTATCCGGTCACGGTGGAGACGGATATTTCCGGCGGGCTGCCCGCCTTTGCCCTGGTGGGCCTGCCGGATTCCGCCGTGAAGGAATGCAGCGAGCGGGTGCGCAGCGCGGTGAAAAACCTGCGTTATCCCTGGCCCCCCAGCCACATCACGGTGAATCTGGCCCCCGCCGACGTGCGCAAGACCGGGTCACTGTATGATCTGCCGGTGTTTCTGGGCATTCTGGCCGCCCAGGGACAGCTGAACGCCCCCGCGCCCCATCAGGCTTTTCTGGGAGAACTGGGTCTGGACGGCACCCTGCGGCCCATTCCCGGCGTGCTGCCCATGTCCCTGGCGGCGCAGAAAGCCGGCGTAACCGAACTGTTCCTGCCTGCGGAAAACGCTGCCGAAGCCGCCGTGGCCAAAGGGCTGACCGTCTACCCCGCCCGCACCGCCCGGGAGGTGGTGGAACACCTTTGCGGTACCGCAAAGCTCTCCCCCGCCCGGCCCGACGGATACGACGCCGAGGGCGGCTGGCTGGGGCCGGATTTTGCGGATGTGCGCGGCCAGTCGGAAGCCCGCCGGGCCCTGGAAGTAGCCGCCGCAGGCGGGCACAATCTTTTGATGGTGGGCCCGCCGGGCACCGGCAAAAGCATGCTGGCCAAGCGGCTGCCGGGGATCTTGCCCCCCATGAGTTACGACGAAGCCCTGGAGACCACCGCCATCTACTCGGTGGCTGGGCTGGTGCGGTCCGGGCAAGGGCTTCTGAAGGCACGGCCTTTCCGCAGCCCCCACCACAGCGTCAGCGCCACCGCCATCGCGGGGGGCGGCAGCAGCGCCCGCCCCGGCGAGGTGAGCCTGGCACACAATGGGGTGCTGTTTCTGGATGAACTGCCGGAGTTTTCCCGGGACACGCTGGAGGTTTTGCGCCAGCCCCTGGAGGACGGGCGCATCACGGTGAGCCGGGTCCATGCCAGCGCCACCTACCCCTGCCGGTTCATGCTGGTGGCAGCCATGAACCCCTGTAAGTGCGGGTATCACGGCTGTCCCGGCCACGAGTGCACCTGTACCCCCAGCGCTATCGAACGGTACCGGCAGCGCATTTCCGGGCCGCTTCTGGACCGCATCGACCTGCATGTGGAGGTGCGGCCGGTGGAGTATGATGCCCTGGCCGCCGAAGCGGGCGGTGAACCCAGCGCCGCCATCCTGACCCGGGTGAGCGCAGCCCGCGCCCTGCAGCAACAGCGGTATACGGGGCTGGGCTTTGCCTGCAACGCTCAGCTGCCCAGCGGCCTTTTGCGCCGGTACTGTCCCCTGGCCCCCTCCGCCCAAACTATGCTGCGCACCGCCTTTGAGCGGATGGGTTACAGCGCCCGGGCTTATGACCGCATTTTGCGGGTGGCCCGCACCGTGGCCGACCTGAACGGCAGTGAGATCATCGGCACTGCCGAACTGATGGAGGCCCTGCAATACCGCAGCATGGACCGCCGCTGAACAAAACAAAAGCCGCCCGGCCCCGACGTGCATCATGGCACGAACGGGGCCGGGCGGTTTGCTGTGTGGGATGATGTTCAGAACAAGAGTCCGGCTAGGCGGCGGGCGCTTTCGGCCCAGGAATACTTAGCCAGCAGTTCCGCCGGGTCGGTGGCGGGCGGGGTGACGCGGGTAACATCCCCGTGGTTGACGGCCAGATCGATGTATCCGGCACAGGGGCCATATACCTCCCGCATGCAGGGGGTGTCGCTGACCAGCACTTCGGGGGCGCCGCAGGCCACCGCCTCCAGGGGCGGGATGCCGAAGCCCTCGTACAAGGTCGGGAACAAAAAGGCCTTGCAGTGGGCCATGAGGGTCTTGGCTTCGCCGTCGGTGACATACCCCAAGTAGACCACATTGGGCAGGTCGGCCAGACCAAGTTCTTCGGCCTGGGCCTGCAAGCTGCCGCCACCCGCAATGGCAAAGACTTCTTTGGGGGCGTTTTTGGCCGCCCGCAGCACCCAGGGGAAGTTTTTGTTTTTCAGCAGATTGGCCATGGAGAAGTAATATTCTCCCTTATGCAAAGCAGGCCACTTGCCCGCCCCCTCAAACACATCCGGGTCGGCCTGGACCCGCTGCATATGCTGCCAGGCGTTGCCGATGACGGTGATGCGCCCAGGGTCCACCTTATAATACTTGACGATCTCGTTTTTGGAAAATTCCGACACCGTGACGATGCCGCAGCACTGGCGGGCCATGGCCCGGTACTGCAGACGGTGCCATGCCGCCGAGGCTCGGCCCCGGGGATCGCGGTAAAAATCCGGCCGGGCGCGGTAGCACACATCATGCCAGACGGCAATGCCCGCATGGCTGCGGGCGGTAAGGGGGATCACGTTGCACATGCACAGCCAGCGGCGGCCCGCCTTGGCCAGGTATTGGGGGTAATCCCGCTGTTCCCACAGCGGTCCCGCCTTGCCGTACACCACCACCCGCAGGTTTTCGTAAGCGGGAAGGGCCGCACCTTCCGGCACCACCACTTCCAGCACACCGGGGGCTGCGATTTTATCCAGTTCGGCCAGCACTTCGGTGGCATAACGCTGGATACCCGAAAGCCGCTGGGTGAAAAACCAGCCGTCCACCGCATACAGAGGTTTGGCGGCGGGTTTGCCTCCGCAGTCCCGCACCTGCCAGGAACGGGTACGCCCTCCGCAGGTGCCGGCCAGGGTATTCTGCGCCGGTTTGGCGGTCATATCTTGTTTCTTCATCCCTCATCCTCCTGTCGGGCATCGGACACATTCAAAAGTCCCGCCTGCTGTTTCAGCGCCATAATCCGCGCCACGCTCTCATCAATGCGTTCTTCGCTCAGGCGGCCATCCTCCACAGCCGCCAGCACTTCGTCATAAGCCTGGGCCAGACCGGCGGGCATGAGCAAAAGGTCCGCCCCGGCCTGCAGGGCCAGCACGGCGGCTTCGCCGGGGGTATAGGTTTCGGTGACTGCTCCCATGGCCAGGGAGTCGGTGACCACCACCCCCGTAAAGCCCAGTTCGTCCCGCAGCACATCGGTGATGATGGTGTGGGAGAAGGTGGCGGGCAGCTGCCCGTCCTCCCCTTCCACAGCGTTGGGGGCGGCGATATGCCCCACCATGACCAGCGGAGCCCCTGCCTGTATGCCCGCTTCAAAAGGCAGGAACTCGCAGGCGCAGAGTTCGTCCATGGTTTTTTCGGTGTACACAGCACCGTCATGGCTGTCGCTGGCGGTATCGCCGTGGCCGGGGAAATGCTTCAGGCAGCACAGAACTCCTGCCTGGGAAAAACCGTCCACCGCAGCAGCCACACAATCGGCCGCCGTCTGCGGGTCTGTTGAAAAAGCCCGGTCCCCGATGACCGGATTGTCCGGGTTGGTGTTCACGTCCGTCACCGGGGCAAAGTCCAGGCTGATGCCGTACCCCGCCAGATAGGCACCGATCGCAGCGGACATATCATACACCGCCTGCGGCCCCTGTTCCCCCGCTGCCGCCGCACTCTCGTATCGGGGCAGATCAAACCCGGGGCTGTTGGCCAGGCGGGCAACGGTGCCGCCTTCTTCGTCCACGCCGATGAGCATGGGCACTGCCGAAGCCTGCTGCAGCTGTGCAATCAGTTCCCGCAGCTGGGCTTCATCGGTGATGTTCTTGCCGAAAAGCACCACGCCCCCCACCGGATACTGTGCCAGAAACGCCGCCATGGCATCGGACACCTCGGTCACCCCGGTGGCGTCGGCGTCATCAATGGTCTGCTGGGAGAGGGACGGGTCCAGGGCATCCGGCCGCACCAGAAAGAGTTGCCCCACCTTTTCCCGCAGGGTCATCCCCGCCAGAAGGTCCTCCGCATCAGCGGCAGGTTCCTGGGCGGGCACAGCGGACGGTGCCGGGGAAACCACAGCGGAAGAGATATCCCCGGCGGAAGCGCAGCCCGTCAGCAGGCAGCCGGCCAGGCCCAAAGCTGCCGCACGGCGGACAAGACTTTTCTTCATCAGCGCTTCCCTCCCCCGGGGCGGCCCGGACCGCAAGTATGCCTGTATTATACCACGGCTGCCCGCAAAAGAAAACGCCGGGCAAAACAAAAGAGCACGGTCCCCGCAAAGGGACCGCGCCCAAAAACATCGTCCCCTCCTCTCAGGGAGTGGGCCAGTTGGCAAAGCGAGCCTTTTTCAGCGCGCTCTTCATCCGGCTGAGGGTTTCCGGCGTCATGTTCAAAAAACTGGCAATGTGCCGGTTGTTCACATCAAAAATCAGACCGGGATATTCCTCCAGAAACCATTCAAACCTCTGCCGGGCGGTCATGCTGCAGATCACGTGCCGGGTATGGTTGTGCATACGCATGGCATCGGTGAGAAAACGGGCATACAATTCCGTCAGCTGGGGATAGGCATGCACCAGGCACACCGTTTCCTGCAAAGGCAGAACCACCATTTCGCAGTCGGTCAGTGCCGCCACATTTTCCGGAGACGGCTCATCAAAGGCACAAGGGGGCATAGCAGGTGTGCCGCAGCGGAAGCAGAAGCAGTCGGTATGTTCGACGCCGTCCACATCCACAAAATACCCCCGGGCCACACCTCTGAACAAAAGGAACACCTTTGACTGAATTTCCCCCGTGCGCAGAAACACCGTGCCCCGGGGCAGGTGCCGCACTTCCGTAATAGCGCACAGTGCCTCCACCGCCTTTTGGTCGGTCAGGCCATACTGGCGGGTAAACAATTCCATTGCATCCATAGGATAACTCCAAACACCCTTCCCCTGCTGCAGCGCAGGCATTTCCGCACAGCCTGACGCCGCAACCGTGCACCGCAGGCACCCGTATATCGCCGCAACGCACAAGACAATTTGTTATAATATATCATACTAGGCCGGTGCAGGCATGTCAATAATCATCACCATTTTTGACAAGATCAAAAGCAAAGTCCGCAGAAGGTATTTCTGGTGCCTTGCCCCGAAGCCGGTCATGCACTATAATGTAGGAGAAAAAAGAAGCGATCACCGCCGACGACCGAGGTCTGCCGGGCGGCCGGTATGCATGCTAAGGAAAGGTATCCTCCCCATGAAGAAAAACAAGGTCAAAAGACACGGCAGCCTGCGGCGGGTGCTGGGCGATATACGGTTAAGCCTTCTGGCTTTTTTCGTACTGGTCTGTCTGGTGCTGTTCGGGGTATTGATGATCCGGCGTTCCCTGCTGAAAAACGCCCAGGAATCCGGCTCCGCTCTGGCCCGCAGCTACGCGGAGGAAGCCCGCAGCAACCTGACGGTATACGAAACGCTGCTCAGCTACGGCACCGCCTTTCTGGAGGACCGCCTCAACACCGGATACACCAAGGAAGAGCTGTTTGCCTCTGCCGAGATGTATTTTGACCGGGTGACCGGTGTTCTGGGTGATCTTGTCATCAGTCCCTTCCTGTTTTTGGACGGCGAGATGCTGACCACCACCGAACTTGCCCCCAGCGACATTGATCCCGACTATGACCCCACCCAGCGGCCGTGGTACCAGGCAGCCGTCGAAGCCGACGGCACCATCGTCTTCACCGGCCTGTACACCGACATCGTATCCGGACAGCCTGCCATCACGGTGGTACAGTCCATCAATAACGGATACGCAGTGCTGGGGTTTGACATCTTCACCGAAAACTTCCATTTTCAGGCAACCCCCTTGAGTCTGGCCCACGCGGATTCCTTCTTCCTGTGCGATGCCGCCGGTTCTGTTCTGTATGCCCGCACAGGACTGCCCCTGGGAGACGCGGAACTGCAGGACTACTGCAACTTCCTGCTGGACAAGATCTCCGCCGGGGAGCTGGGCGAATACAACGACTATATCACCGACCTGGACGGCAACCGCCGTGGTGTCTACTATGCCCGGATGGACAACGGCTGGTACACCATCGTGACGGTCCCCTACTACACCATCCTGGGCGACCTGAAACCTTTCGGCAGTGTGTCGGCCCTGATCCTGGCCATCTCTCTGCTGGTGCTGGCTGTGACCGTCTGGCGGGCCAAAAAATACCACGACCGCATCGGACGCGCCAATGAAACAGTCCAGGTACTGGGCAATTCCTATTACGCTTTGTACCGCGTGGACTGTTCTGACGGAACTTATGAGATGATCAAGAGCGCCCCGCCTGTACAGGGGCGCCTGGCGGAAAAAGGCAGCTACGCCGACCTGCTGCAGATGGTGCAGGATGTGATGGAACCGGGCACCTACACCGAATTCCGGGAGAGTTTTTCCCTGGAAAACATCCGCCGGCTGATTTGCAATCATACCCCGGATTTCGGCGGGGATTTTCAGCGGCGGTTCGGGGACGAATACCACTGGGTCAACGTGCGGGTGCTGTTTGACGAGACCCTGCCTCCTGAGGAAGTCGTTCTCTGTTTCCGGGAGATCGGCCAGGAACGGCAGCGCCAGATGGAGGAACGCCGGGTGCTGGAAGACGCCCTGGAACTGGCCCGCCGCAACGAAACCGCCAAGCAGACCTTCTTCAGCAGCATGTCCCACGATATGCGCACCCCGCTGAACGCCATTGTGGGACTGAGCGAGCTGTCCGCCCAGTATGAAGATACGGACCGTCTGAAAGACTGCCTGCGCAAGATCAACAACGCCAGCCGTCAGCTGCTGAACCTGATAAACGACATTCTGGATATGTCCCGCATGGAACAGGGCAAGGTCATGCTGAACAACCGGGAGTTCGATCTGCGGGCGTGCCTGGAGGAATGCCTGGACGCCTTCCGGTTCCAGGCCCAGGCCCAGCAAAAGACCTTTGATGTAGGACTGGAACTGAACAACACCCACCTGCTGGGCGACCCTGCCCGCATCAGTCAGATTCTGAACAATCTTCTTTCCAACGCCTTCAAGTTCACCCCCGAAGGCGGCACCATCCGCTTTCATGTTTCCCAGATCGACAAGGGAGATTTCGCCAAGTACAAGATCGTGGTGGCGGATACCGGCATCGGCATGTCGGCGGACTTCCTGCCCCACCTGTTTGAACCTTACAGCCGGGAGATGCGCTTTACCGCCAAACAGAGCGTGGGGACCGGACTGGGCATGTCCATCACCAAGAATCTTGTCAGCCAGATGAACGGCGAACTGCAGGTGGAAAGCGAACAGGGCAAGGGCACCACCTTCACCCTGGTACTGCCCTTTGCGGTGGTGGCCGATTCGGAGCCCCACGCCGAAGCCGCCCCCGCCGCCGAAAGTTACAGTCTGGAGGGGCGGCGCATCCTGCTGGCGGAGGACAACGAGGTGAACATGGAGATCGCCACCGAGCTGCTGCAGATGCACGGTGTGGAGGTCACCCAGGCATGGACCGGACGGGAGGCCCTGGAACAGTTTGAAAAGAGCGAGCCTTTCCACTTTGATGCAGTGCTGATGGATATGCAGATGCCCGAGATGGACGGCTGCGAAGCGGCCCGGCGCATCCGGGCGCTGGACCGTCCCGACGCGGGCACGGTGCCCATCATTGCGGTGACCGCCAACGCCTTTGCGGAGGATATTGCCGCCACGGCCGCCGCCGGAATGAACGCCCATGTTTCCAAGCCCATCGACTTTGCCCACCTTTGCCGAACCCTGGCCCGGCTGACAGCGGGCACGGAACCTTCCGCCCCCCATTCCTGAGAAAAAACAAAGCAGGCGCCGAAACGGAACCTTCCGATTCGGCGCCTGCTATTTACATTCACTTCATTCTGCCGGGTTGAGATGGACCATCACATGCTTGATGTCCGGGAACTGCCGTTCCAGTTCATTATGCACCCGCCCTGCCACGGCGTGGGCTTCCTGGAGCGTTTTGCTGCCGTCCACCTCGATTTCCAGGTCCACATACACCTTGCTGCCAAACATGCGGGAATGAAGGGTATCCACACACACAACGTCCTGCTGGGCACTGACAAAGCGCTGCAGTTCCGCTTCGTACTGTTCCCCGCAGGAGGTATCCAGCATCTTGACCACGGCGTCCTTCAGGATGTCGTATGCCACCTTGAGGATGAACAGACAGATGACCACACTGGCCACCGAGTCCATCACCGGGAAGCCCAGCATGGCGCCCCCGATACCAATGAGGGAACCGACGGAGGAGAATGCATCCGAACGGTGATGCCAAGCACCCGCCAGGAACGCATCGGAACGGATGAGTTTGGCGTAATAGCGGGTGTACCAGTACATGGCCCCCTTGGAGATGATGGACAGCACTGCCGCTGCCAGGGCAATGGCACCCGGCGGGGTGATGTTGTCGTATTGGCCGGAGAGAACGGTCTCCAGCCCGGCACGGCCCACACCGATGCTTGCCCATAAGCACAATGCCCAGGATGAGGGACGCCACACATTCCAGCCGTTCGTGGCCGTAAGGGTGGGAGGCATCGGCGGCACGGCGGGACACCTTGACGCCGAACCAGGCGATGAAGGTGGTGAGCACATCCGAGAAAGAGTGGATGGCGTCGGAAATCATGGCCCCGGAACGGCCCCACACACCGGCCAGCCGTTTGAAGGCCGAAAGCAGGGCGTTGCCGATCAGGCTGACCAGGGAAAGGCGGCGGATGACGGCGTTTTCATCCAGGGAACGAGGGGCTGCGCGGTTTGACATAAAAGAAACCTCCTGTGGGGGCCGACTGTACGGCCCTGTTGTATTCTCTTATGCGCACTCCCTTTTTTGAGATACGGTTCCGCCGGGAAATAGAAAAAGGCACCCGTGGAACATACAACTGTCCCACAGATGCCGTCGTTCACATCTGCTGCCGCTGCCACGGCCCCACGCCCCCTTGCAAGGGCATCGCCTGCTCAGTTTGTACTGTTGATCTCGCATCCGTTTTTGGTAAGGATGTAATGCAGTGCAAAGAGTTTCTGGTATCATACCATATTCTATGGGCCTTGGCAAGAGGAAATTCCGCCTGCCTTGAAAAATTCCGCCTGCCTTGAAAAAGCCCCTTCTTTGTAGTAAGATACAGGTAAACGGCGGCGCGTGCCCGGCCGGGCACTGTGTGCCCCGGCTTTGTCTGTGCAAAGATCATTGCGGCCCGGCAATGGTCTTTCTTTTTTGGTCCGGCGCCGGTTTTGCCAACCTTTTCTTCAGGAGGACCCTGCCTATGCAACGCATCGCCTCTGCGGTTCAAAAGAGAGCTTTCATCGCCATGGCGGCGGTGGTGTTTTTGTGGATGTTTCTGCTCAACTGCCTGACGCCTTACATTGCCGACGATTTCCCCTTTGCTTACGCCTTTGACACAGGACTGCGGCTGCAAAGCCTGCCCCAGTTGCTGCAAAGTCTGGCTTATCATTATTATGAATGGAGCGGCCGGGTGGTGGTAAAGTTCTTCGCCCAGGGCTTTACCATGTTCCCCAAGATTCTGTTCAACCTGTGCAACGCCGCCGCGTATGTGGGGCTGGCGCTGGTCATTTACCGTCTGGCCTGCGGGCGGCGTACCGGGCGGTATGATCTGGTCACCTTCGCCCTGATCCTGGCCGCCCTGTGGGAAATCAGCCCGGCTTTCGGCCAGACCAACCTGTGGATGTGCGGCGCCTGCAACTATCTGTGGGCCAGCCTGGGCTGCCTGGCCTATCTCCTGCCCTGGCGCTATTATCTGCAGGCCCCCTTTGCCGGCGGAAAGCGCTGGGCTGTGGGCATGGCCCTGGGCGGGGTTCTGGCAGGCTGGCTGAGCGAAAACACCAGCGCCGGTATGCTGGTCTGCCTGGTGCTCTGCATGGCTGTGCCGGGCTTCCAACGCCGGAAGATCCCTGTGTGGATGTGGACCGGGCTGGCGGGGTCTTTGGCGGGTTTTTTCATTCTCATTGCGGCCCGTGGCAACTACAACCGGGCTTCGGTGTACGGCGACTATGAATCCCTGCTGACCCGGTATGCGGTGCGTTTTTTCAACTGCCTAAACATGCTGAAAGACTACGCCATGCCCCTTTTGTTCCTCTTTGTCATTCTTTTTGTGCTGCTCTGCTTCCAGTACAAGGCACTGGGCGGCGGATACGAAGCCCTGATCTGGCCGGTGATCCTGCTGCTGGGCGGGCTGGGCGCCAACTTCGCCATGATTCTGAGCCCCGACTACTACGAGCGTTCCACACACGGTCCCTTCACCCTTCTGACTGCCGCCTGCGCGGCCTGTCTGGTGCTGATCACCGGTCAGACACTGCGCAAGGCCCTGGCCTGCGCTGCGGCCTGTGCCGGGCTTGTGTGTGCCTTCCACGGGCTGGAAACCGGGTATGACATCGCCAGCTATTACGTGATGTACCAGACCCGCGACGCTATCCTGCGCGCCGACGCGGCAGCCCTGGGGGAGGATGCGCCCCAGGCTGAACTGGTCAGCTACGCCATTGAGCCTTATACCCACTGGTGTGCCGCCTACGGCCTGCCGGATATCCGGGAGGACAGCGGCGATTCCATCGGCCTGTGCCGGGCCCGCTGGTACGGCGTGGGTGCCATCACCGCCACCGAAACACGTACCTATCCCTTCCCCGGGCACATGAACGAAGCCTATGCCGCCGGGGAGGCTGCCGCCCTGGAAAACGAAACCGAATAAAGCAAACCACCGGAACCTCCTTGCAAAAAGGTTCCGGTGGTTTTGTTTTGTATTTTGTTTACCGCTTACGCCGCCGTACCGTCCCGGGTGTTGCGGTCGTTCCGGCTTTCGGAGCGCAGTTTCTGGCAATATTGGGTGCAGAGCTTATCGGTGCACTGTGAGCATTGCAGCGCCGCGTTGGAGTGGTCCCAGAAGCGTTCGGGGTACATCATCACACACAGTTCCCACACCAGCCAGGCAGCCGCCGACATCACCACCAGCGAGACCGCAAAGAACCCGCCCATAAAGATCAGGGGCGAAAACATCATCAGGTGGTCCCAGTTGAAGATGCGGCAGGTGGTGCAGCAGCGGTTCTTCATGATCAGGCGGAAGGGGCACCAGATCAGCACGCAGATCAGGTCGCACACATAGAAAAACACCGAGATCATGAACAGGGCGATCTTGCCGATGAAGCCGAAAGCATACAGCACGCCGATCACCGCGATAAGGGCACACCAGAGCAAAAACACCTTGTAAGCCGCTTTGGTGGTGGCGATGATATAACTTTTCAGGGCTTCGTAGTTGATCTTATCCCGGATGGGACGGAAGCGGTTGGCAAAAAGTTTCTGGGACCCCAGAGGCACCTTGTTCTTGATGGGAAAGATCTGCAGGACCATATCCGCCACCCAGATGCACCACAAGAAATGCAGGGGCGACAGCATTTTGAAAAAGTTCATGCCGTTGAGCACATCAAACCCACCGGGCCAATAGATGCACATAGCGGCGCACAAAACCAGGATCAGGCAGCGGCCGGCCAGCCGGGTCACATAGATCTTTCTTGTGGGTGACATGGTATCCTTCTTTCTATGGGGATCGGACAATTCTGAACATGCCCGCAGGATGGGTAAAAGAAAATCCCGAACGCTGTCGCGTTCGGGATTTTGGTGCGGATGAAGGGATTTGAACCCACACTCTTTTAAGGGAACTAGAACCTGAATCTAGCGCGTCTGCCAGTTCCGCCACATCCGCATATTGATTGTCAGCCGGTTTTCCGGGCGACAAGTGTTATTATACACAAGATAAGCGGGTTTGTCAACACTTTTATGAAAACCTTCTGCCATAAATTTTCAGGCAGGAAATACCGGGTAAAAGAAAATCCCGAACGCTGCTGCGTCCGGGATTTTGGTGCGGATGAAGGGATTTGAACCCACACTCTTTTAAGGGAACTAGAACCTGAATCTAGCGCGTCTGCCAGTTCCGCCACATCCGCATATTCTGTTTGTCAGCCCGTTGCCCGAGCGACGAATATTATTATACACACAGGCATCGGCTTTGTCAACACTTTTTTGAAAAAAATTGCATTTTTCAGTCACTTTTTTCTTTTTGTACGAATAGGCGCACTTTTACAATTCCGAAACAGGAAGACGGGTTGGCCTGGGGATGTTTCCATGGTATAATAAAGAAAATTTTCAGCCCGCTGCGGGCTGTCCCCCAGGAGGACTTTGTATGTGGACTTGTTCCCTTTTGAAGCAGAATGCCAAACGGGCCCTTTCCGGTACCTACTGGCACGCTTTCGGCCTTTGCCTGCTGCTGACCGTGGTGGGCGTGGGCAGCTATTCCACCAACACCGTGTACCAGTTTGAGCAGGGTGTAGACCGCATTGATACTACCCTTCATGGCGAAGTATGGACCGGCAACGCCCCGCAGACCGATGTGCTGGATATCCTGTGGTCCATACCGGCTTTGGTGTGGGGCATCGTGCTGGTGTGCCTGCTCATCGGGCTTGCCATTGGAATGGCGTGGTCCGCTTTCATTACCTCGCCGCTGACCATTGGCCGTAACCGTTATTTTATGGAAAACCGCCAGAGCCCCGCTCCCCTGCGCACTGTGACCACCGTATTCCGCACCCCCTACCTGAATCTGGTCAAGGTCAGCTTTCTGGTAAACCTGAAAATCATACTTGGGTATTTCCTGCTGATCGTGCCCGGTGTCTACTGGAGTTACTGCTACATGATGGTCCCTTATCTGCTGGCAGAAAATCCCTACATGAGCACCCGCCGCGCCATGGAACTGAGCCGGGAGATGATGTACGGCGAGAAATGGCATGCCTTTGTGCTGGGGCTTTCCTTCCTGGGATGGATCATTCTGGGCATGGTGACCCTGGGGATCGGGCTGCTGTTCCTGGAACCTTATTATCAGGCCACCATGGCGGAACTGTATGCCGCTTTGCGCAGCAAGGCTCTGGCCATGAACCTGACCGATACCAGCGAACTGGGCGGCTTTGTGCGGCACTGAAAAAAGTTCGGAAAAGTCAAAAAAGTGCTTGACAGATACCTGTTCTCTTGCTATAATATCTCTTGCAGTTCGGCGCTGCCGAGCTGCTATGGAAAGATGGCTGAGCTGGTCTAAGGCGCACGACTGGAAATCGTGTAGGGCCCTGAAAGCCCTCGAGGGTTCGAATCCCTCTCTTTCCGCCAGAAAACCTTCCGGAACTTCCGGAAGGTTTTTTTGTTTGTTCTTTCCCCTGCTCTTCCGGGCAGGCAGAAAAAAGGCGCCGCCTTCCCTTTTCACACGGGGAAAGCGGCGCTTGTTTTTTTATGGTTTTACTGGGGCATGAATTCGAAGTCGATACGGCCCAAGGCTACATCGGCACCGGCCACCTTGACCTGGATGGGGGTACCCATCATCCAGGTGCGTCCGGTGAGCGGGTCGGTCAGGCTGACGCCCTCGGTAACGGCGGCTTCGCCCTTGCACAGCTGGGCGGCGGGCACAAAGCCTTCCACCGTGTTGTCCAGGGCCACAAAGACCCCCCGGGCGGTGATACCGGAGACAGTGCCGGTGTACACCTCGCCCAGATGGCCGTGCATATACTCGGCCTTGTACAGGTCCTCCACGTCGCGCTCGATGCGCACGGCGGCGGTCTCCTTCTGGCTTGACTGCTCGCTGGAACGGGCGGCAAAGTCGGTGTAGTTCTTGACCAGCCGTTCATGGGGCGCGCCCACCAGCATATCGGTGAGGATGCGGTGAATGGCCAGGTCGGGATACCGGCGGATAGGGCTGGTGAAGTGGGCGTAGTCCTTGAGCACCAGGCCGTAGTGGCCCAGAGGTTCAGGGCTGTAACGGGCTTTCTGCATGCTGCGCAGCACGCCGGTGTGCACCGGGATGCGCACGGGGGTGTCCCGGGCTTCATCCAGCAGAGCGGAGAGTTCCAGCTGGGTGGGGATCTCGCCCTTGAACACGGGATGCAGGCCGCAGGCTCTCAGGGTGGCCCGCAGCTTTTCCATCTTCTCGGCATCAGGAGCTTCGTGCACACGGTAGACGAAGGGCACCCGATGGGTGCGCCCGGCGTTGGCGGCACACTGGTTGGCCAGCAGCATGAATTCTTCGATCATGCACTCGGACACGCCGCGGCTGCGCTTGACGATGTCCACGCAGCGGCCGTTCTCGTCCATGACCAGCTTGGCTTCGTCGGATTCGATCTCCATGGCACCCCGTTCCCGGCGCAGAGCCAGGCGCTTCTCGTACAGTTCATTCATCACCGGCAGCTGGGCCAGCACCTCGCTGTACTTGTCCTGCAGTTCCTGGCCGGCGGTGCCGTCCAGCAGGGCGTTGATCTCCTTGTACACGCCCTTGACCCGGCTGCGGATCACCGTCTTGACGAACTGGTAACCGTGAATGTTGCCTTTCTCGTCCAGGCGCATCAGACAGGAGAAGGCCAGCCGGTCCTCCCCTTCGTTCAGGCTGCAGATGCCGTTGGACAGCTGCTGGGGCAGCATGGGGATGACTTTGTCGGCATAGTAGATGCTGGTGGCGCGCTCAAACGCTTCGCCGTCCAGGGCGGTGTCCGGGCGGACATAGTGGCTGACGTCGGCGATGTGGACGCCCAGCTCATAGCCGCCGGACTGCAGGCGCATCAGGCTGATGGCGTCGTCGATATCCTTGGTCTCAGCGCTGTCGATGGTGAAGATGGGCAGGCCGCGCAGGTCCATGCGGTGGGCGGCTTCGGCGGGGTCGATCTGGGCGTTGTCGTAGGCGGAAGCCTCCTGCAGCACCTCATCGGGGAATTCCTGGCGGACATCCCGGCCATAGAGGATGGCCTTGGCGCACTCGCAGGCATAATCGGAAGAACCGAACCGCTCGGTGACGGCGGCGCGGTGGTCCATGTGGCGGCCGCCGCGGCCGGTGAGCACAGCGCCCACCTTATCGCCGAACTGGGCGCCGTTCAGCTGGCCCTTATCCAGAATGATGCGCACGTCCCGGCAGCCGTCCGGCTCCACGGCCAGGCGGCCGTCATCGGTCATGGTGACGGTACCGGCAAAGCTGTTGTGGGGGGTGGTGACCTCGATCACTTCGCCTTCGGCACTGCCCTCCACGCGGGGGCGCTCAAACAGCTTGACCAGGATCTTGTCGTGGGGCATGGCGCCGTGCAGCGCCCGGCCAGGGATGAAGATATCCCCGGTGCCGTCGTCCCGGGCGGCAAAGCCGAAGCGGGCCGCCAGCTTGACCAGGGTGCAGGGAATGCCTGCGGGGGCGGATTCGTTTTCGATAGTGGCAAGACCGGGGGCATACTGGCCGTCGCGCACGGTCAGCAGACCGGTGGCCACCATGGCGGACACGGTGCTGCGCAGGCGGGTGTTGTCTACCTGCAGGTTGTTCTGCAGGTCCCGCAGCGTGTGAGGACGCCGCTTGACGGCGTTGAGAATGTTTTTCTGCAATGGTGTCATCTGGTATTTACTCCTCCCTGACGTCGCCCCGCCGGCCGGCGGGGCCCTTCCCTGCGGGCCGTGCCCGCAAAAACCTTATACGTTATACTTTTTCCCATAAAAAACGGCCCGCATGATTCGGCGGGCCGTTTTTCGTCAAATGGATTACAGGCGGGCGCTCACAACGTTGACGACCAGCGCAGCGATCAGGAACACAGCGCCCAGGATCTTGGTGAACTTGGCCAGCTTGGCATCCAGACCGCGCTCACGGCCGGCAGCCATAAAGCTGTTGTCGCCCATGATGGCGCTGGACAGGCCGCGGCCCTTCTGCTCCTGGGCCAGGGTGAACACAATGATCAGCAGGCAGGCAATGATCAGGATCACGCCGAACACGATTTCATAGATTCCCATTTGTAGCACTCCTTCAAAGTCTCATGCAGGATATACTATACCATACCCCGCTTTGAATTGCAAGCTAAATTTTTGCGTGGTTTCTGCAAAAACAGGCTTTTGCCGTTACAGGGTCATCTGTTCCAAGCTGTCGGTCTCTTTGAGCAGGGCGCCGGCGGCGGGCAGAGTGCGCACGCGGTAGCGGTGGGGGTCGGCCAGCTCCAGCCCGGCAGCAGGCCGCACCCGCTGGATGCGGGCGTTCTTTTTCAGGTTGACCACATTGACACCGGCGGTATCGCGGGTGGTCTTTTCGGGAATGAGGGCGCTGCCTGCCAGCAGCAGACGGGTGGTGGCGGGCCCGGCGTTGACAAAGATGGCCAGTTCCTGCTCCTCGGTAAGGTGGAGGATGGCAGCTAGTTCCGCCTTGTCGCTGTACGCCTTGAGCAGCTTGCGGCGGTTCTGCTTGGTCTGGTAGCTGGTCAGGGGCACCTTGGCGCACTTGCCGTTCTGGAAGAAGAAGAACATGTGGCCGCTGTAATCGGTGGTGACCGTCATGAAGATGGGCACTTCCCCATCGTCCATGCCCAGGGTGGAAGCCACATAATCCCCCAGCACGCTGGCCTTGGAATCGGAAAAGTCCGCAGCGCGGGTCTTGTAGACCTGGGCGTGGTTGGTGAAGAAGAGCAGCTCGGCGCTGTTGGTGGATTCGCAGGTGAAGGCCACCTCGTCGCCATCCTTGAGCTTCTGTTCCCCGGACATGCGCAGGCTCTGGGGGGTGATCTTCTTGAAGTAGCCTTCCCGGGTGAAGAAGAGATGCACAGGGTAATCGGGAATCTCCTCCTGCACATCCTCGGCGGATTCTTCGGGCAGGTCGTAGAGGATCTCGCACCGGCGGGGTTTGCCGTACTTCTTGGCAGCCTCGGACAGTTCGTTCATGATGATCTTGTTGATGCGGGCGGGACGCTTGAGGATGTCCTCCAGGTCGGCGATGGCTTTTTCCAGTTCCTCGATCTCCTCGGTGCGCTTGAGGATGTATTCCCGGTTGAGGTGGCGCAGCTTGATCTCGGCCACATACTCGGCCTGGACCTCGTCGATGCCGAAGCCGATCATCAGGTTGGGGACGACCTCGCTCTCTTCGGCGGTCTCCCGTACGATGCGGATGGCTTTGTCGATGTCCAGCAGGATGGCGGAAAGGCCCCGCAGCAGATGCAGGCGCTTCTGCTTGCCCTGCAGGTCGTAGTAAGTGCGGCGGCGGACACACTCGGCGCGGAAAGCCGCCCACTCCAGCAAAATGCCCCGCACGCCCAACACACGGGGCTGGCCGCCGATAAGCAGGTTGAAGTTGCAGGCGAAGGAGTCTTCCAGCGGGGTGGCCTTGAACAGCCGGGCCATGAGTTTGTCCGGGTCCTGGCCGCGCTTGAGGTCGATGGTCAGCTTGAGACCGTTGAGGTCGGTCTCGTCGCGCATATCGTTGATTTCCCGGATCTTGCCAGCCTTGACCAGCTCGGTGATTTTGTCCATGATGGCTTCCACCGTGGTAGTGGGCGGGATGCGGGTGATATCGATGCAGTTGTTTTCCTTGTCGTAGGCCCAGACCGCCCGGACGCGGATGCTGCCCCGGCCGTTTTCCAGCACATTGCGCATTTCGGCGGCGTCGTACAGAATGCTGCCGCCGCCCACAAAGTCGGGGGCAGGCAGAAGCTGCATCAGGTCGGCGTTTTCGTCCTTCATCAGGGCGATGGTGGCGTTGCACAGCTCGGTCAGGTTGAAGGAGCAGATGTTGGAGGCCATGCCGACGGCGATGCCCAGGGTGTTGTTGGCCAGGATGGTGGGGAAAGTCACCGGCAGCAAGGTGGGTTCGGTGGTGGTGCCGTCGTAGTTGGGCACGAAGTCCACGGTGTCCTTGTCGATGTCCCGGAAGAGTTCCTCGCACACCGGTTCCAGCTTGGCTTCGGTGTAACGGGCGGCGGCGTAGGCCATGTCACGGCTGTACGCCTTACCAAAGTTACCCTTGGAGTCCACGAAAGGCACCAGCAGGCTTTCGTTGGAGCGGCCCATACGCACCATGGTGTCGTAGATGGCGGCGTCGCCGTGGGGGTTCAGGTGCATAGTGCTGCCCACGATGTTGGCGCTCTTGGTGCGGGCGCCCTTGAGCAGGCCCATGCCGTACATGGTGTACAGCAGTTTGCGGTGGGCGGGCTTGAAGCCGTCGATCTCCGGCAGAGCGCGGGAGACGATAACGCTCATCGCGTAGGGCATATAATTGGTTTCCAGCGTCTGGGTGATCGGGCTTTCGATCACCTCGCCCGCCGAGAGGATCTCGACGTTGTCGCCCAGCTGGGGGCGGGCAGGCGCCTGTTTCTTTTCACGTTTCTTTGCCATGGTTCCTCCCCTTGTCAGGACACATCCAGATCATCCAGATACTCAGCGCCGTGCTCCGCAATATGGTCCTTGCGGCCCTGGAGGTTATCACCCAGAAGCAGGTCGAACACTTCGGCGGTCTGCTGGGCGTCGGTGGGCAGCACCTTGATCAGGCGGCGGCTCTCCGGGCTCATGGTGGTCAGCCACATCATTTCGGGGTCGTTCTCACCCAGACCTTTGGAGCGCTGAATGGTGTATTTCTGGCCTTCGATGCGGCGCAGGATATCCGCCTTTTCCGGCTCGGTGTAGGCAAAGTAGGTCTTTGCCTTGGTGTTGATCTCATACAGCGGGCTTTCGGCGATATAGACGTAGCCTTCGTTGATGAGGGTGGGGGTCAGACGATAGAGCATGGTCAGCACCAGGGTACGGATCTGGTAGCCGTCCACGTCGGCGTCGGTACAGATAACGATCTTATTGAAGCGCAGATTGTCCAGGTTAAAGGTGGCCAGGTCCTTGTTGTGGGACCCGCCCAGCTCCACGCCGCAGCCCATGACCCGGATCAGGTCGGTGATGATCTCCGACTTGAAGATGCGGGAGTAATCGGCTTTCAGGCAGTTCAGGATCTTGCCGCGGATGGGCATGATGGCCTGGAATTCGGAGTCGCGGCTCTGCTTGACCGCACCCATAGCGGAATCACCCTCCACGATGTACAGTTCCCGGCGTGAGGCATCCTTGGTGCGGCAGTCCACGAACTTCTGCACCCGGTTGGCGATGTCCATCTGCTGGGTGATGTTCTTCTTGATGGAGATGCGGGCCTTTTCGGCGTGTTCCCGGCTCTGCTTGTTGATGAGCACCTGCTTGCAGGCTTTTTCCGCTTCGTCGGGGTTTTCGATGAAGTAGACTTCCAGCTGATGTTTGAGGAAGTCGGTCATGGCCTGGGCCACAAACTTGTTGGTGATAGCCTTCTTGGTCTGGTTCTCGTAGCTGGTACGGGTGGAGAAGCTAGAAGAAACCAGGATCAGGCAGTCCTGCACGTCGGCAAAGGTGATGGCGCTCTCGTTCTTTTTATACAGGCCCTTGTTCTTCAGCCAGGCGTTGATCTGGTTGACGAAAGCCAGGCGCACCGCGCGGTCGGGGCTGCCGCTGTGTTCCAGCCAGCTGGAGGTGTGGCAGTATTCCAGGGCCTGGCTCTGGTTGGAGAAGCAGAAGGCCACGTTCATCTTGACCTGGTATTCGGGCTGGTCTTCCCGGTCGCGGCCCACAGCGGAACCGGCGCAGGCGTGCACAGGGGTCAGGGCCTTGTCCCCTGCCAGCTCAGCGGCGTGGTCCACGATGCCGTTTTCGTAATAGTAGGAGATTTTCTCCGCCCGTTCCCCCGAACGGTCGTTGAACACCAGGGTCACCCCGGCGTTGACCACCGCCTGCCGCTTGAGCATATCCCGGAAGGTTTCGGGAGAAACATTGATATCAGTGAAAACATCGGTGTCGGGCATCCAGCGGATGACAGAACCGGTGCGGCGGCCGCTGAAGGGTTCCTTTTTCAGGCCGCCCACGTTCTCGCCTTTTTTGAAGTCCAGGTGATAGTGGAAGCCGTCACGGTAGATATCGGCGGTCATCCAGGCGCTGGCATACTGAGTGGCGCACAGGCCCAGACCGTTGAGACCCAGGGAGAAGTCATAGGTGCCGCCGCCCTCGCCGTATTTGCCGCCGGCGTAGAGTTCGCAGAAAACCAGATCCCAGTTCCAGCGCTGTTCGGCCTTGTTATAGTCCACCGGAATGCCGCGGCCGAAGTCCTCCACTTCCACACTGTGGTCCGGGTAGAGGGTGACGTTGATCTTATCGCCGTAACCGTCCCGGGCTTCGTCGATGGAGTTGGAGACGATCTCGAAGATGGAATGGGCGCAGCCTTCCACACCGTCGGAACCAAAAATAACGGCGGGACGCTTGCGGACGCGGTCGGCGCCTTTCAGACTTTTAATGCTTTCGTTGCCGTAAACCTGTTTTTTTGCCATGCGGCTTCCCCCTGAAATTGCGTTGTAACGAGTTGGTGCGTATTTGGCGCGTATTTATTATTTAACCATGAAATGGAAGGGTTTGTCAAATGACAGCCTTATTATATCACAACCCATGGTTGTATTGCAAGACAAAAACAGCCGCCGGGGCACGGGGCTCCGGCGGCTGTTTGCGCGCAAAGGCAGGCGGGACAGGTCAGTTGCCGCTGCCTTCCGCCTCTTCCTTCAGATAGGCATCCAGTTCATCGGCGGCCTTGTTCAGTTCTTCCTGCGCTTCGGTATTTCCTTCCGCCGCGCTGTTCTCTTCCAGCTGCGCGGCCTGTTCCTGGACGGCTTCGAGCTGTTCTTCCACCTGCTCGGTCACGGCCTGTTTATCTTCTTCGGTGGGCTGGGATTCGGTGCTGTCGTCCGCATCATCCTTGGCATCGTCCTTGGAATCATCGGAATCCTCCGGAGTCTGGGCGGTGGAGACCGGTTCCGAAGCGGGCTGGGACTCATCGGTCTTGGAGGCACAGCCGAACAGGGACAGCACCAGGCAGGCGGCAATCAAAAGAGTAAGCAGGCGGGTAACGGCACAACGTCTCATATCGGTTCTCTCCTTTTTTCAGCCCTGTTGACAGGGGGTTATTCTTCCCTCTCCCCCGTGCATGCCCGAAGGGAAAAGTCTTTCTGTTTTTATTGTAACACGGACAGGACCCTCATTCAAGGCAGTTTTCAACGATACAACCGTAAAAGTTTGTTTACATCTCCTTATCATAACGGACATAATAGTAAACACTGATGCCTACTACCAGCAGATACGCTCCCACCAGCAGCAGGATGGCCGTCAGTTCCACATCCATCAGAACGAAGGAGAGCATCAAAGCGCCGAACACATACAGCATGCAGTCATAGGCTCTGGCTTTGGCCCGGTTGGCCAGGGCTACGTTGCGCTCATCGTTGGCTTCGATGTCTATGCGCTTCTGCAGTTCCGGTTCCCCTTTCAGCGCTCTCTGTTTCAGCAGTTCTCCCCCGCCCCAGCCGAAAGCCCCGGTCCCCACGCCCAGGCAAAGGTAAGGCAGCGGGCCGCCCCATGCCTGGGGCATCAGGCGCAGCATCGCCAGCCCGGCTGCAGCCAGCGCAAGACCCGCAACCACAAACAAAATCTCTTTATAACTGGATTTCACGGCGTTTTCCTCCTTATTGTCCAGGTTATTCCTCATACAGAAAAATTTCTTCAATGGGCAGGCCGAAGTAGCGGGAGATCTTGAATGCCAGCAGGATAGACGGGTTATAGCGCCCGTTTTCCAGCGAGCCAATGGTCTGGCGGGACACTTCCAGAGCTTCGGCCAGTTCCTCCTGGCGGATGCCCCGCTGTTTGCGCAGCTCTTCCAATCTGTTTTTCAGAACCGGCACCTCCTTTTTGGAAAGTTTACTTTCCATTTCTGTATTTCCAGTATACCACGCCCGCTCAAAATGTCAAGTGTACTTTCCATTTCCGCGCAGAAAAAGAGCCTTCCCTCCAAAACAGCGGAAAGGCTCTCGAAAAGGGTCCAGGTTTTTGAGGCAGTTCACCCCATCATGCTGAAGAAGTCCACCTGGCTGGTCTCGGGCAGTTTGCCCAGCGCACCCACATCCCGCAGCTTGTCCAGAATAGACTGCGCCACACCGGACGCCTGCTGCAGTTCTTCGATGGAGATATACTCCTGACCGTGGATGGTGGCCTGTTCCAGGGCGATGGCGGCGTTTTCGCCCAGGCCGCGCAGAGCGGTGAAGGGCAGACGAACCTTGCCGGCCTCCACGATATACTTGCTGGCATAGCTCTTGCCCAGTTCGATGGGCAGGAACTGGCAGCCCCGCTGCAGCATCTCGTTGACCAGCTGCAGACTGACCAGGGCGTCATCGTCCTTGGCGGTACGCTCGTCCTTGGGGATGCGTTCATTGTCCCGCAGGTGTTCCTTGGCCACCCGCACACCGCCCACAGCGGCTTCATAGTCGATATCGGCGCCGCGAACGGTAAAGTACACCGCGTAGAAGATAGCGGGGTGATAGACCTTGAACCACATCAGGCGGATGGCCGCCATGAGGTAGGCCACGGCGTGGGCTTTGGGGAACATATACTTGATCTTGCGGCAGGATTCGATATACCAGTCGGGCACATCATGTTCCCGCATGGCTTCTTCCCAGCCGGGCTTGAAACCGCCTTTGGCCACCTTGCCTTTACGCACGGCCTCCATGATGTCGAAGGACATCTTGGGTTCCAGGCCCTTGCGCAGCAGGTAGAGCATGATACTGTCACGGCAGCCGATCACTTCGGCGATGGTGCAGGTGTTGGAGCGGATCAGTTCGTCGGCGTTGTTGGTCCACACGTCGGTGCCGTGGGACAGCCCGGAGATCTGGATCAGCTCCGAGAAGTTCTTGGGCTGGGCGTCCAGCAGCATCTGGCGCACGAAGTTGGTACCCATTTCGGGGATACCGAAGGTACCAGTCTGGCTGCCGATCTGTTCCGGGGTGACGCCCAACGCCTCGGTGGAAGTGAGCAGGCTGTACACCTTGGGGTCGTTCATGGGCACCGAGTCGATGGGGATGCCGGAGTATTCTTCAAAGAACTTATAGAAGGTAGGAACATCATGGCCCAGCTCGTCCAGCTTGAGCAGGGTATCGTGAAGGTATTTGAATTCGAAGTGGGTGGTCAGAAGGCCGCCCTTCACGTCATCCGCCGGGTGCTGGATGGCACAGAAGTCGTAGATGTCGAAGGTATCCGGCACAACGACCATGCCGCCGGGGTGCTGGCCGGTGGTGCGCTTGACGCCGGTGCAGCCGATGCACAGGCGGTTTTCCTCTGCACGGTTGACGGTACGGCCCCTCTCTTCCAGATACTTTTTCACGTAACCGAAAGCGGTCTTGTCCTGCAGACCGGAGACGGTGCCCGCCTTGAACACGTTTTCTTTGCCGAAGAGTTCCTCGGTGTAGCGGTGGACGCTGGACTGGTACATGCCGGAGAAGTTTAGGTCGATATCGGGTTCCTTGTCGCCGTAGAAGCCCAGGAAGGTTTCGAAGGGGATGTCGTGGCCTTCCATGATCATGGCAGTGCCGCAGACCGGGCACTTTTTATCCGGCAGGTCGAAGCCGTCCATGGTATGGCCGTCGTCGATCCACTCGCTGTGCTGGCATTCGGGGCACAGGTAATGGGGCGGCATGCTGTTGACTTCGGAAATACCGGCAAAGTGGGCCACAGCGGAGGAACCGACGGAACCACGGCTGCCCACCTGGTAACCGCCCGCGTTGGAGTAAGCCACCAGCTTGACGGCAATGACGTACAGAACGGCATAGCCATGGCCGCAGATGGAATCCAGTTCCTTCTTCAAGCGCTTTTGCAGGATATCGGGAACAGGGTCACCGTAGCCTTTGCGGGCGTGTTCCCAGGTGCCGCTGCGCAGCTGTTCCTCGGCGCCCTGAATGGAAGGCGGATAGGTGCCTTTGGGGATGGCGCGGAGGTTGCCGTCGATGGTGGCGGCGATCTTGTTGGGGTTGGTGACCACCACTTCGTAGGCTTTTTCCTTACCCAGGTAGCTGAATTCCTCCAGCATATCCTGGGTGGTGCGGTAGAACAGCGGGGCCTGGTTGTCGGCATCCTTGAAGCCGTTGCCCGCCTGGAGAATGGCGCGGTAAGCAGCATCCTCCGGTTCCTGGAAATGCACGTCCCCCGTAGCCACCACAGGCTTGTGCAGTTCTTCGGCCAGGGCAATGACGGTGCGGTTGAAGTTCTTCACCGCCTCGATGGAATCCACCTGGCCGTTGCGCACCATGAACTCATTGTTGCCCAGGGGCTGGATCTCCAGCACATCGTAATAGTCGGCGATACGCAGAAGATCCTCGTGACTGCGTCCTGCCACAATGGCACGGTAGAGTTCCCCTGCTTCGCAGGCGGAGGAAAGGATCAGACCTTCCCGATACTGGTTGAGCAGGCTGCGGGGCACCCGGGGCTTCTTGAAGAAATACTTGGTGTGAGCAGCACTGACGATGCGGTACAGGTTTTTCAGGCCCGTCTGGTTCTGCACCCAGATGATGAGGTGGTGGTATTTCTTTTTCAGCACCTCTTTGTTGCCGCCCAGACCGGTATTGATCTCCTCAACGTTGTAGATTTCCTTCTCGTTCAGGTCCTCCAGCATCTTCTCGAAGATACGGGCCAGGGCCATGGCGTCATCCACCGCCCGGTGGTGGTTGAAGGGCGGGATCTCCAGGTGCTTGTTGATGGTATCCAGCTTATAGTTCCGCAGGCCCGGGAACAATGCTTGGGCCATGGGAACGGTATCGATATACGGATTATTGAAGGTAATACCCGCCCGTTCCGCCGCCTTGTGCAGGATCAGCATATCAAAGCTGCTGGCGTTGTGGGCAATGACGATGTTATCCCCGCAGAATTCCTTGAAGCGGCGGATGGCTTCGTCGGGGCCGGGGGCGTCCGCCACCATGGCGTCGTTGATGCCGGTGAGTTCCACCACCCTGGCGGGAATAGGACGGCCCGGATTAACAAAAGTGCCGAAACTCTTTTCCTCGTTGATCTTGCCGTTTTCCACGTAGACGGCGCCGATCTCGGTCATGATATCGTTGTTGGTATCCAGGCCGGTGGTCTCGGTATCAAAGACCACAAAGCTGCCGGTGAGAGGCATCTGCACCTTACCGTAGACGGTGGGGATCATATCGTCCACAAAGTAGGCTTCGCAGCCGTAGATCAGCTTGAAGTCCGGGTCGGAGCCATGGATGTCATCCGTTGCCAGCATGGCTTCGGGGTAGCCCTGGCAGACACCGTGGTCGGTGATGGCAATGGCACGGTGGCCCATACGATGGGCCAGACGGACGATCTTGCCGGGGTCACAGAAGCCGTCCATGGAGCTGGACTTGGTATGCAGATGCAGTTCCACACGCTTCTGGCCTTCGGGGGCGGTATCCTGGCGGGGTTCCCGCTCCACCTGGAGCACATCGTAGGGCAGCAGAACGTAGTCACGCTCGTATTTGTCGTAGGTATAGTTGCCCCGCACGATAAGGGTGGTACCGGGCTTGAGACCCTCCCACTTGGACATATATTCCCCGTCGTCCCCCAGCACCTTGAGGTTGATGGAACCGTTGTAATCGGTGATGGAGGTGAAGTAGATCTTGCGGCGGCTGCCCTTGATCTCGGTGGCAAAAACATCGCCCCAGACGGTGACCTTGCCGCCGTCGCCCAGATCGTTGAGGGGGCGCAAATCCGCCGGTTTGAAGGACTTGCCGTGGAACAGCTTGGGCGCCTTGGGACTGAGAGCCAGACCTTCGATGGTGAAGGGCGCAATCTCTTCCTTGGCCTTGAACTGCACAGCGGGGGTCTTTTCGGCCACACGGCGCTCCAGGGCATCGGCGTCCAGCGGCGCGGCCACATCCTGCATGCGCACCACCGGCAAGGCCCCGGTGCGTTCCTGGATCAGTTCGGCCAGATGCCGGGGGAAGTCCACACTTTCCAGAATGGTACGCCCGGCGTTGACCCGCACGGTCAGACCGTCAGGTTCAAAAGCCACCGGGCGGTCTTTATCCAGAAAACCGTTCACCGGCATCCCCTGCTGTTTCAGTTCCTGGATGAGGATGGTCACGGCATCCGGGGTGATGGCGTTGTAATTAAAGTAATTGCGCAGGGAAAGTTCATAGCCCGCAAACACCGGCTCCAGCGACGCCAGCAGGCGGCCGCAGAGCCCTGCGTCCAGAGGCTCGGCACTGCGCAGGCTGATGATGACTCTGCGGGAAGTGCGGAACAGTTCCACTTTTTCCACAACAACGCTGCCGAAGCAGGCGCTGAACTGAGCGTCGGCCGTGAACTGCGGCCAGACCTGAGTGACAAAAGGTTTCAAGGCTTCTCCTTTTTATTTCCGGGTCCGATTGGAAAGGTAAAAACAGGCGGCAGAATCAGCGTTTGGGGCCTTTTCTTCCGGAATTGCGGCGGAATTCTCCGCTGCGAAGCATCCACACGAAGAACACCGCCGTGGCCACCGCCAGCACCAGAAAGACAATACCACCCGCCCATTGTGCCGTATCAAAGAAAACATAGGCACAAAAGCCGAACAGTGCTGCGGCAAACACCAGCAGCACTGCGGTAAAACGCGGGCAAGTGGCCACCAAAAAATCAACAACAAGTTGCAGCAGTTCCACGGGGTCTCCTTCCGCGTATGGGTTTTTACAGTTTATAGATCTCCTCGATGAACTGGTCCACGATGTTGTCCTTGAGCATGCGGACCTTTTCGCCGCGGATGAAGAGCAAGGCGCAGTCCTTGCCGCCGGCAATGCCGATGTCGGCATCGGAGGCTTCGCCGGGGCCGTTGACGATGCACCCCATAATGGCGATCTTGATGGGCTTCTTGAAGCCGTCGGCACGCAGGCGGTCTTCCACCTGGCGGGCAATGTCCATCATGGGATACTGGGTACGGCCGCAGGTGGGGCAGCTGATGATCTCGGGACCTGCCACGGCGTAGCCCACCGCACGCAGGATATCATACCCGGCCAGGACTTCGTTTTCGGGCTCGTCGGTGAGGGAAACACGCAGGGTATCACCGATGCCTTCCAGCAGCAGGCCGCCGATGCCCATACCGGACTTGATGAGGCCCATGCGGTTGCCGCCCGCTTCGGTAACGCCCACATGCAGAGGATAGTCGGTCTTGGCGCTGAGCATGCGGTAGGCGGCCATCATGCGGGGCACATTGGAGGACTTGATGGAGATGACGATATTATTGAAATCGTGCTTTTCCAGCAGGCGCACATGGTACATGGCGCTTTCCACCATAGCTTCGGGCACCGGGGCGCCGTACTGGGCCAGGATGTGCTTTTCCAGGCTGCCGCCGTTGACGCCGATGCGGATGGGCACGTTCTTGGCGTTGCAGGCATCCGCCACCGCCTTGACCCGGTCGTCGTTCCCGATGTTGCCGGGGTTGATGCGGATCTTGTCGGCACCGGCGTCCAGAGCTGCCAGCGCGGCCTTATAGTCAAAATGGATATCGGCCACCACGGGGATGTCCACCGCTTCCTTGATGGCGAAAACCACCGCCGCATCCTTGGGGGTGGGCACGGTGACACGTACGATCTGGCAGCCTGCGGCAGCCACACGGCGGGCCTGGGCCACGTTGCCGGCGATGTCCTCCACCGGAACGTTGAGCATGGTCTGCACCGCGATGGGGTTGTTGCCGCCGATGGTGATGTTGCCGATCTTGACCGTTCGTTTGAGCTGGCGCATACAAAGACACTCCTTATATAAATTTCGTGATATCCTGGAAGGTGACCAGCACCATCAAAGCCAGCAGGGCCACGATGCCTGCGGCGTTGAGGGCCGCCTGCACCCGGGCCGGGACCGTTTTGCCGGACACGGATTCCACCGCAAGGAACAGCAGCTTGAAGCCGTCCAGGCCGGGAATGGGCAGCAGGTTGAAGATGCCCAGGTTCACCGAGATCAGGGCTGCCAGGCTGACCACGTCTTTCCAGCCGTAGCGCACGGCCTGGCTCACGGCGCTGACCACTCCCACCGGACCGGACAGCTGGTTGATGCTGACGCGGCCGGTGAACATATCCACAAATCCACGCAGGATGGCCCGGGCATAGTAGAGGAAATACCGTCCTGCCCAGCTGGCCACGCTGCGGGGCGTTTTGGCAATGCCGTAGACCTGAAAATCCAGCACCATGGAGGTGGTGCCGTCTTCCGACGTGGTGGAGGCAAAGTGCACCGCAGGCAGTTCCACGATCTTGCCGTCGCGCAGCACCGTCATGGAAGCGGTATAGTCCGGGGTGCGCTGCAGTTCATACACGATATCCTCAGCCACGAAGCAGACCCGGCCATTCACCGCCAGGATCTCGTCTTCCGCCTGCAGGCCGCTGGCCTGGCTGGCGGGATTATCACCCAGGAAATCGTAGATGATGCAGCTGGTGATGGCGTCCTGCCCGCAAAGCAGGACCACCAGCAGAAAATACCCCAGCACAAAGTTCATCATGGCGCCGCAGAGGATAACGAAAAAGCGATGGGTGGGCGGCGCCTCATCGAAATACTTGGCCTTGATCGCCGCAGGCAACAGCGGACGGCGGCGGTCATAGGACTCGTGGGGACGGTAGATCCGGGCGGTATCATCCTCCGGGATCTGCTCCCCTTCCGCCGGGTTTTCCCCAGGCAGAAGATTGTATCCGCCCAAAGGCAGCAGGCGGATGCTGTACCGGGTGCCGTTTTTCACCCGCGACCACAGCGCGGGACCGAACCCGATGGAAAATTCCTCGACCCACATCCCCACACGCCGGGCCGCCAGAAAGTGACCGGCCTCGTGCACCAGCACGACCAAACCAAACACCACGATCACCGCAATGGTTGTGAGAAGGACGTTTGTCATTGAACACCTCAAAAAAGACAGGGCAGCCGGGCAGGCTGCCCGTGCTGCGGGGGTTGCTTACAGATGCGCGCGGACGTAGGCACGGGCCATGGCGTCGCAGTCGTACACATCCTGCAGCGTATAGTCGCCGCCGAAGGCCTGGCTGTCTACCACGCCTTCCACCAGGCGGCCGATATCCAGGAAGCCGATCTTATCCTGCAGGAACAGGCGCACCGCTTCCTCGTTGGCGCCGTTGGCGGCACAGGGCGCCAGACCACCCTTGCGGATGGCCTTTTTGCAGGCGGCCAGGCAGCGGAAGGTCTCCTCGTCCGCCACGTCGAAGCTCAGGGACTTGAGGGCGGCGAAGTCCAGTTCCGGCACCGGGCTGGGCAGACGGTCCGGCCAGGTCAGGGCGTACTGGATGGGGATGCGCATATCCGGCACGCCCATCTGGGCAATGACCGAGTTATCCGCAAACTGCACCGCCGAGTGAATGATGCTTTCCCGCTGGACCACGATCTGGACCTTGTCTTCGGGCAGGCCGAAGAGCCAGACCGCTTCGATCAGCTCCAGGCCCTTGTTCATGAGAGTGGCGGAGTCGATGGTGATCTTGGCACCCATATTCCAGTTGGGATGCTTGAGGGCGTCGGCCTTGGTCTTGCCGGCCAGCTCTTCCCTCTTCATGCCGAAGAAGGGACCGCCGGAAGCTGTGAGCAGGATCTTGGTCAGACGCTTGGCCGAGTGCTGGTCCTGCAGGCACTGGAAGATGGCGGAATGTTCGCTGTCCACCGGCAGCAGCCGCACGCCGTGGCGGCGCACCGCATCGGTGACCAGGTGGCCGCCGGTGACAAGGCTTTCCTTGTTGGCCAGGGCCAGGTCATGGCCGCTTTCGATGGCGGCCAGGGAGGCAGGCAAGCCCGCAATGCCCACCACCGCGTTGAGCACCACGTCCGGGCCGTCCATGGCGGCCAGGGTGCGCAGGCCTTCGGGGCCTTTCAGCAGGCGGGGGGCATCGGCCATACCGGCCAGTTCCCCTTCCAGGCGGTCACAGGCAGCTTCGTCCACCACTGCCACGTAGCGGGGGTGGAACTCGGCGATCTGTTTTTGCAGGATCTCGATACGGGAATGGGCCGCCAGACCAAAGACGGTATACCCGTGCATGCGGGCCACGTCCAGGCTCTGCACGCCGATGGAACCGGTAGAGCCCAGCAGTGTGATGGTCTTGCTCATAGAGTCACTTCCTGTTCAATCAAAAAGCGTAAAGATAGAAGAAATACCGCACCGCGATGGAGACAAAGGGCGCGATGAACATCACGCTGTCGAAGCGGTCCAGAATGCCCCCGTGGCCGGGGAAGATGGTACCATAATCCTTGATGCCCACCTGGCGCTTGACCGCCGAGGCGAACAGGTCACCCAGAATGCCCAGCACCGAAGCCACGGCGCCCAGGCCCAGGATGATCAGGTAATGGCGGGGGGTGATGTTCACGGTGAACATCTGCAGATGGCCGGAGAGCATGCCGTACACGAAAGTGACCAGCACACCGGCCAGCATGCTGCCGATGACGCCGCCGATGGCGCCTTCCACCGTCTTGTGAGGGCTGACGATGGGGGCCAGCTTGTGGCGCCCGAAGGCACGCCCTGCAAAGTAGGCGGAGGTATCGCCGCCCCAGGCAAAGCAGAGGATCAGCAGGATGAAATACACCGCATCATAGCTGAAAACATCCACCGGCAGCTGCCGTTTGAGGTAGATCAGCGAGTAGAAACAGAACAGAATCACACCGCCGAAGTAGACAAACCCAGCCAGACGCCCGAAGTCCAGGGTCCCGTGGTTGACGATGAGGCAGATGTTGTAATACAGCACCACCAGAAAACTGGCCGGCAGGATCAGAGCACTAACGGCAGCACGGCTGGAAAGCATGATCAGCAGGGTGTAAGGCACGGCAGCGGCAAACAGATACCACTGCTTGCGGCCGAACCCCATGGCGGAGTACACCTCATGCATGCCGATCAGGCAAATCAGCGCCAGGACCAGGTCAAAGAGCACGGTGTCGAAGAAAGCCAGTACAACAGCCAGCAGGCACAGGCCCACCACAGCGGTTATGATTCGTGTTTTCATATGGGAGGTAATTCCTTTCGGAGGCAGAGGTGTGCGGGCACGGCTTGGGGAATGGTTTCAGTATATGCACACATCTGCCGGACTTTGCCAGATATGACGTATGCCGCGCAGAGCGCGGCACACGCAGCAGAAAGTCTGTTATGATCAGACTTCCATGATCTCCTGATTTTTGGCCGCGCAGGTCTCGTCGATCTTCTTGACGAACTTGTCGGTCATCTTCTGGATCTCTTCTTCCAGATTCTTCTGGTCGTCCTCGGTCAGTTCGCCAGCCTTCTTCATGGCCTTGAACTTATCCATGGCATCGCGGCGGACGTTGCGCACCGCCACCTTGGCTTCCTCGCCCTGCTTCTGCACATCCTTGGTCAGCTGCTTGCGGCGCTCTTCGGTGGGCGCGGGGAACACCAGGCGGATGGTGTGACCGTCATCAATGGGGTTGATGCCGATGTCGCTGGTCTGGATGGCCTTGGAAATGTCCTTCACCATCTTGCCGTCCCAGGGGGTGATGGTCAGGATGCGGGCTTCGGCCACAGCCACAGCCGCGATCTGGTTGATCGGGGTAGGGGCACCGTAATAATCCACCGCCACCTTGTCCAGGATGGCCGGGTTGGCACGGCCGGCGCGGATGGTGGCCAGCTCACGGGAAAGGTGGTTGAGGCAGTTGGTCATTTTTTCTTCGTAGATCTTGGTCGTGCTGCTCATACAAGTGTCTCCTTTTATTAAACGGTCGGAATAGGACCGCGTTTTTTCTTTCCGGGTTTCGGCCCGCTGCGCTTATTCGCGGACCAGGGTGCCGATGTTCTCGCCGCGCACGGCGCGGGCGATGTTGCTGCCGTCGCCCATATCAAACACCAGAATGGGCAGGCCGTTGTCGCGGCAGAGGCTGGCGGCGGTGGAATCCATCACGGCCAGGCGCTCATCCAGCACACGGGTGAAGGTCAGGGTCTCGTAACGCACCGCATCGGGGTACTTGTGGGGGTCCTTGTCGTAGACGCCGTCCACCATGGTGGCCTTGAGCATGGCGTCGGCGCCGATCTCCAGCGCACGCAGGGCCGAGGCCGTATCGGTGGAGAAGATGGGGTTGCCGGTGCCGCCGCCGAACACAACCACGGTGCCCGCTTCCAGGGCGGCAATGGCCTTGTCGCTGGTGAAGGTTTCGGCCACTTGAGGCATGACGGCGCTGGTCATGACCACGGCGGGCACACCCTGCTGGCGCAGAGCGTCCTTGACGGCCAGGGCATTCATCACCGTGGCCAGCATACCGATCTTGTCGGCATCCATGCGGTCCATCTTGCCGCTGGAACGGCCGCGCCAGAAGTTGCCGCCGCCCACAACGATACCGATCTGCACGCCCATGTCATGGGCTTCCTTGATGCCGGCGCAGATGGAAGCGATGGTCGCTTCGTCAAAGCCGGCGCCCTTGCTGCCGGCCAGGGCTTCGCCGCTGAGTTTCAGCAAAATACGATTATAACGGTTGTCCATACTTACACCACCTGATTTTGTCATGTATAGTTATTTTACAATAGATTGCCCACAAAGTAAATAAGGCTTCGGAAAAAGGCATAAAAAATTCACACCGTCCGGGCGGGCGGTGTGGAAAAGAAGATTCATTCTTAAGCAAGCACGGCAAATTCCCGGCGCAAACGGCGGCGGCAAAGCGCGGCGGCCTGTTCCCGACGGTTGGTGTCGTCGGCCAGAACCAGATGAGAGGGTTCCGGGCGGTACTGCGGCAGTGCGAAGTCCAGCGAAAACCCGGTACTTCCCTGCCCCGGCTGCAGGGTCCAGCCCAGGGCTGCGGCATATTCCCGCACCAGAAGCAGGCCTGTGCCCCCCTGGGCCAGCAGGTCCCCGCTGACCGTTCCCCCGGTGAGCAGTTCCGTCACCGCCGGGTCCGCACCGGGGCCGTTATCCCGGTAAAGGAGATGCCGCTGTGCCGTGCAGGTCAGTTCCACCTCGTCGGCACCGGCACGTACCGAGTTGGAGAGCAGGTTGGCCAGAAGGTTGTTGATGAGAGAATCGTCCGCTTCCACCCAGAGACCATCCGCCGATTCCTGCTGCAGGCTTACCCGGGCGGGATGCCCGCAGGCGGCCAGTTCCTCCCCGGCGCAGGCGCAGAAGGTGCGCAGCTGTTCGGTGAGCTCCAGGGCAACGGGTTCACGCAGGCGGCGCAGCTGCGCCCCCAAGGCCAGATCGGCGGCGTTGTCCGCCAGACGTTCCAGGCGCCGGATGCGGCTGGTCATTTCCCGCAAAGTATCCATCCCGGTGCTGCGCGCCGGTTCCGGGGCCTGCTGTTCCAGAAAGCGGGCCAGGGCATCCACCGTGCCCCGCAAAACACAAAAATCCTCCGCTAGCCGGCCTTTCAGCCCGCCGCGAAGGGGATCGGCATTTTCCGGCCACTGACGGCCGGTGGGGATTTGGGGGTTCATCGCTAGAAACTCCTTTTTATACAGGTGCCGCAGGGGCCGTCGGGTCACCGGCCCATAGCACGGCGGATCAGCTCGGTCAGGCTGCGGATCAGTTCCAGGTTGCTCAAACGGCTGCCGGCAGGCTTGTTCACCGTCCGGCACAGGCGGTCATAGCCCTGGGGACCGGTGCGGCGCAGGGATTCGTTGATGCGCTGGATGGCGGAGCCTACCGTTTCCGGGCGGATGTGCTGGCCGTCCGCCGCATACTGGTACAGTTCCTTGGCGATATAATCCTGCGACCCCAGCACGGTGCGCAGCAGGATGCGTTCCAGATAGCTCCACCCGCCCAGACGGCGGTTATAATGCATGCCGCAGAGCAGTTCGTGCAGGTATTCCCGCACGCGGTAAGCATCCCAGCCCTCGTTACTGCTGCCGCAGCGGTAGATCGCCGAGAACAGTTCCGACATAGAATACGGTTTAAAAATAATACAATCGGCGCCCATTGTCAAGAAACGGGCCGCCGACTGCTGGGTGCAGGGCATGGCGGTGACCAGTACCCGCGGCCGCCGGGAAAGTTCCAGTGTGCCCAGGCGCCACAACAGTTCCCCGATGCCGGGCCCCTGCAGTAGGGTGTCCACCACCAGCACCTGGGGACACAGCCCGCCCTGCAGGATCTGCAGTACCTGCTGCCCCGTAGTGACAGCGGCGCAGAGTTCCACCCCGTTCTGGGCACCGGCATACAGCCGCACCGCGCTGCATTGGCCGCGGTCACTGTCTGCGAACAGCGCGCTGACCCATTCCTGTTTGTCTGAATTAGGCATTTCCTTCATTCCTTTGCGTACCCGGCCGTTCCCCTGCCGTGCCTGTCATTTGCCATTCCGGCGGACGTGTCAGGCTTTGCTTTCCGGCCACGCGCCGCAGATATCCTGAATCACATCACAGGCCTGTTCGGGCGGCACAGCGTTTTCGTACAAAAAGCGCAGCAGACCCCGGCCCGCGTCTTCGTCCACGCCGCTCAAGGGGCACCGCGCCGCCCGGGGTGTTCCCTGCTGCATTTCACGGCAGACCGCCACCCACAGATGCCCTGCCTGACCATACAAGGCATAGCCGATGCGATGGGCTGTCTGCAATGCCGGGATTTCTGAAAAATCCCGTGCGTATGACTCGAGCAATTCCGCCTGTGTCGGATTCATCCTTATCCTGTCTCCCCACAATACAAATTCAGCCCGGGCAGCCGCCGCCTTTGCTTCGGGATCGCGGACGGCGGGCATACCCCGCCGGAGGGCCTGCCCTTAAACCGCAACGGGCAAGCATCCTTCTTGATAAACAATCATACCGATTTATTGCTATAAAATCAATGGCTGCGGGCTATCCGGAGATTTACGATTTTATACGCCGGGTGCAATTTTTGTGCGATGTTTTTTATTTCTTCATGACATCATACTTTTTGTTCGCATTTTTGGTTCGTGCAAAAACTCCGCCTGCAACGTTACTGCAAGAAAAAGCGAAGATATCAATACAGAATATTGTATTTATAGTTCAATTTTCCCCGCAAGGCGCACCGGATCGGGGAATTCCAGGGCACACAATGATTTTCCGGCGGAAGGCTTGACTTTTTTCCGCAAATGGAGTATAGTAACTTGGTCAGATAAATATGGGCCTGTAGCTCAGTTGGGAGAGCGTTCGGTTCGCATCCGAGAGGTCAAGGGTTCGAATCCCTCCAGGTCCACCAAATAAGAACCGCAATTTTGATACAATGCGTATCAAGGTTGCGGTTCTTTCTTTTTGCCAGAAAGCCCTGATTTCAAGGGGTTTCTGGCTTTTATCGGCCCAGCCGTCGCCAGACAAAGCGAAAGCCTGCCGCCAGCCCAGTACGCAAAGGCGCTGGGGAGCAGCAGGCTATCGTTTGATTTATGGGTATCGTTTAACTTGTGGGCTATCGTTTACTTTTAGACTCCAATCCTATGGCGGATGTCGTTAAGCCACTCTCCCTTGTATTTGAAAAACTTTGGTCCAGCTATGGAATACTGCTTGCCGGTCAAGAGCTTTGCCAGAGCGGTTAAAGACATGGTTTCTCCGTTGTATTCCACGCTCCTATCCCCAACAACAGTGGCGGTGATATTGGGATTCTCTCCGAATTCGATTTTTGCTCCCAGGGGGATTTGACAGGCACTAAAAGAAAAGTTTGTGGCGCGTTCTGTGCTTTCGGAATCGATCTCCTGTGCCTCACGTTCGGCAACCTGCTCCTCCTCGGAAGGCGCCACTCGTTTTAATTTGTCCACACAGCCGTGGATTTCGGCAATGGCCTCCAGAATTGAGTAAGCGTCCTCCGGGGACATGGCATAGAATTCACGCACCCTCTGCTTGCCGTTAAAACTCTCAACGGCGCGTAAATTAGGATTCAGCCTATCTATAATCGAGTGAATTTTCAAATCTGATAGCCTGGAGGAAACCTCGTATGTAGCATAGATTCGAAAGGCATATGGGATACATTCACTCCGGTTCAGCTGTTTCAGACGCTTATCTATATCATCCGCATACCCGATTTTCACATAATCCGGGAAAGACGGATTTGTTAGGATATAGATTACTCCGTTTTTATTATCCATGTTGGTTACCTCCCAATTACCCAGCAACAAATAACTCCGGCATATTATAGCGTACACTTAATGCCTCTGTTCGAGCATTAGTGTTTGAGCACTTAAGCAAAGCAGTGCTCAAATGCCATTTTCCATCTAAACCTT
>CALXHS010000010.1 GCA_944388165.1 uncultured Gemmiger sp.
GCCACCAACACCGCCGTTCTGTGCATGCTGTACGGCGGCATGATGGGCAACTACGACGCTTTGTACCTGCCCATGATGGTGCTGGGCTATGTGTTCAGCGCTCCCTTCTTTGTGCTCACCGTCCGCACCAGCCAGAAGCACGGCCAGAAGGCCAGCCTGATGCGGTATGTGGCCGTGGCCTTTGTGATGTATATCGGCGTGCTGGTCCTGCTGCTGCTCTGGAATCCGGAGAACCCGGCCCTGAACCTGGCTCTGTTCAGCACCGAGGGCGGCTTCCACCTGACCCTGAACCTGTACACCATCCTGTTCATCCTCTTCTTCGGCATCGGCTACGGCGCTTACTACGCCACCGCCGACATGCCCATCCCCATGGTGGCCGACTGCTCCGACTATGAGACCTACCGTTCCGGCAACTACGTGCCCGGCATCATCGGTACCCTGTTCAGCCTGGTGGACAAGCTGGTCTCCTCCCTGAGCTCCACCATCGTGGGCCTGGCCGCTGCGGCCATCGGCTTCACCACCACCCTGCCCGGCGGCGATGATCCCTTCCGTCCCGGCATGAACTGGGTGGTCATCATCCTGTTCTGCATCGTGCCCATGGTCGCCTGGGGCGCCACCCTCATCGCCATGAAGGGCTACAGCCTGACCGGCGACAAGATGAAGGAGATCCAGGCCGTGAACGCCGCCCGCCGCGAGCTGGTCGCCGAAGGCAAGACCATCCAGCAGGCCATGGCGGAAGTCACCACCCTGGAACAGGCCCAGGCCATCACCGGCGAAGCCTGATCTTTCGCCTGACGGTATCCTGACCCGGTAATACCCCGAACCCCGCACCCGAAAAGGTGCGGGGTTTTTGTTTGCCCCGGCGCCGGGAAATCCCGGTTGGACACGGTTGCTTTTTGCGGCGGGTATGGTACAATAGTTATATTGCGCGGCGGCCGCTTCGGCGGCCGCGCGCCATTTTTCTGAAAGAAGGCGGAACTTTTATGTCCTCAGCCGCAGTCTCCAAAAACATGGCCGAAGGCAGCATCGTTCGATGGATGGTCAGCCTGGCCGCCCCGGCGGTGGTGGCCCAGGTCATCAACCTTTTATATAACGTGGTGGACCGCATCTATATCGGCCACATGCCCGGGGTGGGCGCTACCGCCCTTACCGGCGTGGGGCTGTGCATGCCCATCCTCATGCTGGTCAACGCCTTTGCCATGCTGGCCGGGGCGGGCGGTGCGCCCCGGGCAGCCATCGCCATGGGCCGGGGAGACAACGACGCCGCCGAGCGCATCACCGGCAACTGCCTTACGGTGCTGCTGGGCATCGCGGTGGTGCTCACCACCATGTTCTATATCTTTGCGCCCCAGCTGCTGCGGCTGTTCGGCGCCAGCGACGCCACCCTGCCCTATGCCTTGAGCTACACCCGCATCTATGTGCTGGGCAGCGTGTTCGTGCTGGTGGTGCTGGGCATGAACCCCTTCATCACCACCCAGGGCTTTGCCAAGTTCAGCATGCTCACCACCGTCATCGGGGCGGTGTGCAACATCATTTTGGACCCCATCCTCATCTTCGGGCTGAACATGGGGGTGTCCGGCGCGGCGGTGGCCACCGTCCTCAGTCAGGGCGTCAGCGCTGTGTGGGTCATCCTCTTCCTGTGCGGCGAGCGCACCCGGCTTCGGCTGCGGCTGCCCAACCTGCGCCCCCGGCTCAAGGTCATCCTGCCCTGCCTGGCATTGGGCGTTTCCTCCTTTGTGATGATCTCCACCGAAAGCCTGCTCAGCATCAGCTTCAACGCCAGCCTGTCCGGCTACGGCGGCGACGTGGCCGTGGGCGCCATGACCATCATCACCAGCGTCAGCCAGCTGATCTCCATGCCCATCCAGGGCATGTGCCAGGGCGGCCAGCCTCTTATCGGCTACAACTTCGGCGCCGGCAAGGCCGACCGTGTGAAGAGGGCTTTCGCCTGCCAGTTCGGCATCTGCGTGGGGTACGCCTTCCTCTTCTGGATCGCCGTAATGTCGGTGCCCCAGCTCTTCGTCAACATCTTCAACTCCGACCCCGAACTGGTGGAGTACACCGTCTGGGGCATGCGCATCTACATGGCGGGCATCTTTGCCAGCGGCTTCCAGACCAGCTGCCAGCAGGCTTTTGTGGCCCTGGGCCAGGCCAAGGTCAGCTTGCTGCTGGCCTGTGAGCGCAAACTCATCCTGCTCATTCCACTCATCTTCATCCTGCCTCTGTTCATGCCGGACAACAAGGTGTTTGCGGTCTTCCTGGCCGAGCCGGTGAGTGACATCCTGGCCGCCGCCACCACCGTCACCGTCTTTATGATCCGGTTCAACAAGATTTTGAAAAATGGCCCGGGCAAAGCCTGAATCTTTTGCCCAAAACCCGCCGCCCCGTTCTCAAAAGTTCTGTCGCTTTGCACAGCTTTTGGAAGCGGGGGCGGCTTTCGCCTTTTCACGGGGGCATGGGTATGGTATACTGTCAGAAAGCCCGGCTCGGGCTGTGTTTTCTTCGCTAAAACGAAAGGATTTGTTATGGAAAAGAATCGTCCCAACGGGCTTCGCGTTCTGCTGCGCTTTCTGCAGGGCATGCTCATCGGCGTGGGCGCCGTGCTGCCGGGTATCTCCGGCGGCGTGCTCTGCGTGGTGTTCGGCATCTACAAACCGGTGATGGAACTGCTGGGTGACCCCCTGCACAAGTTCCGCACCCATGTGCCCAAACTGCTGCCGGTGATCGTGGGCGGCGCGGCGGGCTTTCTGGGAGTGGCCAAGATCCTGGCCTTCTTCCTGGAAGCCTATCCCGACCCTTCCGTCTGCCTGTTCATCGGCCTCATCACCGGCATGCTGCCCTCCCTCTTCCGGGAAGCCTGCGAACAGGGCCGCCCCAAGGGCTGCGGCGCAGCGCTGGGCATCGCCTTTGCGGTGATCCTGGCCCTGCTGGTCTCGCTGAACCTCTTCTCGGTGACCATTACCCCCAACTTCGGGTGGTATCTGTTCTGCGGGTTCTGCCTGGCGCTGAGCGTCATCGCTCCCGGCATGAGCTTCTCCACCCTGCTCATGCCCCTGGGCCTGTACACCCCCTTCGTGGACGGGCTGGGCAGCCTGAAATTCGACATTCTCATCCCGGCGGGCATCGGCGCGGTGGTCACGGTGATCTGCCTGGCCCGGGCGGTGGACGCCCTCTTCGACCGGTTCTACCCCTACGCCTTCCACGCCATCATCGGTGTGGTGCTGGCGGCCACCCTGATGATCGTGCCCTACCAGAGCTTTACGGTGTCGGTGGGGTCGGCGGCGGTGAATCTGGTCTGCCTGGCCGTGGGCGTGGCGGCTGCCCTGGCCCTGGACAAGTTCAATTCCAGTGTCCCCAAACAGGACGACTGACACAAACCTCAAAAAAGCGGAGCACCCCAGGGCGGGGCGCTCCGCTTTTTGTATACGAAAAGGAGAAGGTCACAGCAGCTTGGGGGCCAGTGCCTTGGAGGTGCGCTGTTTGGCGATGGTGGTCAGCTCCAGGTTGTCCATGGTAAAGCGGAGCACCAGCACCTCGGTAACATACAGCATGGCGATCTTGGCGGCGATGCTGCCCCCCTCCAGGGGGCTTTCCTGGGCGCCGCAGAGCAGCACCACGTCCGCCAGGGATGCCCCCGGGGAATCGGCATAATGGGTGAGCAGAATGATCCGGGCGCCGCAGCTTTTGGCCAGGCGCAGGGTCTCCAGCATATCCCGGGTGGCGCCGGAATAGGACACGAAGAGCACCACGTCCTCGGGGCCCATCAGGCTGGCGGTGAGCGCCTGCATGTGGCTGTCCCCGGCGGTATGGAACTTGGTGGTGACGGTGGCGAAGCGGGCCCAGATATCGTTGGCCAGCACATGGCTGCCCCCCTGCCCGAAGCAGTATACCTGCCGCGCCCGCTGCAAAAGGGTGGCGGCGGCGTCGATGGCGGCGGGGTCCAGGGTATCCCGGGTGCCGGTGATGGCTTCGGTGCTGACGGCGGCGGCATAGGCACACAGGGAAGCGGTGTCGCTGCCCGGTTCGGGTTTGCCGGTGGCGGCGGGCTCGGCGGCGGCGTTGGCCTGGGCCAGCCCGATCTTCATTTCATTGTAGCCGTCAAAGCCCAGAGAGCGGCAGAACCGGAAGATGGTGGCTTCGGCTACGCCGCAGGCTTTCGCCAGGGAGGAGATCGACAGATACTGCGCTTCTTCCGGGTGCTGGACCAGATAGTCGGCCACCAGGCGGCCGGATTTGGTCAGGTCGTTGTGCTTGTCGCGCAGCAGCTGCCAGAAGCTCTGCTCTTTCATTCTTGGGATCGTTCCTTTCTGCAGGCGTTCCTGCCCGTTGCGCCCGGCGGGGCCGGCACGTGAAAAATATTTTCTATATTTAGTATAAAAGAAAGTTTGCTGTTTGGCAAGTCATACAAGTTGCTCAATATGGTCAGCCGGGTTTGTCTATAATGCCGAAAAAGGAATGAAAATATGAAAATCATTCCCGAATTTTTGACGATATACGGTGAGATGTACAAAGATAAAATGAAAAAGAAAACCGCAAAAAAGTGACGTACCAGGGAAAAGCCCGCCGGAGGAGGAGAAAAAAGAGGGAATAGAGGAAAGCAAATTTTGAAAAGAAAAATTCTTACATTTTTCGCCCTTCTATAAGGAAGGGAGAGGGGCTGTCTGCAGGAGGGGAACAAAAGGCTCTTATTTCGGCTTTGGGGAGTAAAGAGGGTAAAAACTCGGCAAAACGTAGGGAATTTGCCCCGTCTTTGTGTAAAACGTTCAAAATTTGATGGAAAGATTGGTGAAAGAGCACCTAGACAAAATGAAAATATTTTTCTAAAATGAAATCAGTGAAAGGGCGATGGCTCCACCGCCCGCAATCTGAACGCAACACAAAGGAGAACACTATGAAGAAGCAGCTTTCCATGTTGCTGGCGGCCGGTATGGCCGTGAGCATGCTGGCTGGGTGCGGCGGCACTTCCAGCACCACCACTTCCGGCAGCACCGCCACCGGTGACACCGGCACTTCCGCTGCCGCCACCGGCGATTCCACCGCCATCACCCTGTGGACCTACCCCATCGGCAGCTTCGGCGACTCTGCCACCGTGGACGCCCTCATTGCCAAGTTCAATGAGAAGCATCCCGAGATCAGCGTCACCGTGGAATATCTGGACTACACCAACGGCGACGACCAGGTCACCGCCGCCATCGAAGCCGGCACCACCCCCGACATCATCATGGAAGGTCCCGAACGTCTGGTCTCCAACTGGGGCGCCAAGGGCAAGATGCTGCCCCTGAACGACCTGTGGACCGATGAGGCCGTGGCCGACATCTCCGCCACCAGCGAGAACGTGGTCAGCGCCTGCAAGTGGACCGACGGCAACTACTATGAATACCCCCTGTGCATGACCACCCACACCATGGCCATCAACAAGGAAATGTTCGAGGAAGCCGGTGCTTTGCAGTACATCAATGAGGACGGCACCTGGACCACCGAAAACTTCGAAAAAGCCCTGCAGGCCCTGAAGGATTCCGGCGTTTCCACCACCGCCATCGTCTACTGCGGCGGCCAGGGCGGCGACCAGGGCACCCGCGCTCTGGTGAACAACCTGTACAGCGGCCAGTTCACCAACGCCGACCACACCGCCTACACCGCCGACAGCGACGCCAACAAGCAGGCTCTGCAGCAGCTGGTTGACTGGGTGGACGAAGGTCTCATCACCTACGATGCCGCCGCCCAGGCCAGCGACGAACTGCAGCTGTTCGCCAACGGCAGCGTGGCCATGACCCTGTGCTGGAACGCTTCCAACCAGGCCAACTATGCCGAATCCGTCACCTTCACCGCCATGCCGGTGGCCTTCCCCTCCGACGACGGCGTGCCCGAACTGTGCGGCGGCATCTGGGGCTTCGGTCTGTTTGACAACGGCGACGACGCCAAGGCCGCCGCTGCCAAGGAATTCATCAAGTTCATCTGCGACGACGCCGAGCAGGGCCCCGAAAGCGTCCGTCTGACCGGCTTCTTCCCCGTCCGTGATTCCTTCGGCGATGTGTACGCCGGCACCGAGGACGAAGCCCGCATGGCTCAGTTCGCCAGCTTCATGCAGTACCTGGGCGACTACTACAACGTGGCTCCCGGCTGGGCCGAGCAGCGCACCGCGTGGTGGAACATGCTCCAGCAGATCTTCAACGGCGTGAGCGTGGACGACGCCACCGCCACCTATGTGCAGAGCTGCACCGACGCCATCAACGCCGCAGCCTGAACACACTGATACGCACACAATGGCGGCAGGACCTGCCGCCGGGGACACCCTGACCCGGTCCCGATGGCCGGGCCAGGGCAGCCGCCCCCGTTCCATCGGGTCAAACAGGTGGGGCGGGGGTCTATTTTTTTCCACGCGCTTCCCATCCGGGAGCTGATTTCAGTAAAGGAGGGCCTTACCATGGCTTCCAAAACCAAGGCGGCCGCTGCCGGCGGCGAAACCCTGACCTATAACCAGGGCACCTTCCGCAACTCCGCGCTGGTGCGGCAGCAGACCCTGGCGGCATACCTGTTCCTGCTGCCGGCGCTCATTTTCTTTGTCCTGTTCGTCGTGGTGCCCATGGTCATGTGCCTGGTCACCAGCTTCCTGGACTACCGCATGGGCAAACCCCTCACCTTTGTGGGCTTCGCCCAGTATATCAAGATGTTCCAGGACCCCATTTTCATCAAGGCCCTGCAGAACACCTTCATCCTGGTCATTGTGGCCGTGCCCGCCGTCACCGCCTTCTCTCTGTGGGTGGGCTCGGTGGTGTACAAGATGTCCTCCTTCAAGCGCAGCTTCTACCGCTGTGTCTTCTACCTGCCCGTGGTCACCGGCACCGTTGCGGTGGCCGTGGTGTGGAAGTGGATGTTCAACAAGTACACCGGCCTGATCAACTATGTCCTCAACGCCGTGGGCGTTATCAATGAAAACATCAGCTGGCTGGGCGACGCCCGCTTCGCCCTGGGGTGCATCACCCTGATCCTCTTCACCACCTCCATCGGCCAGCCCATCGTTCTGTACATCGCGGCCCTGGGCAATGTGGACCCCTCCCTCATCGATGCCGCCGAGGTGGACGGTGCTTCCAACCTGCAGGTCTTCTGGCACATCAAGTGGCCTCAGATCATGCCCACCACCCTGTACATCCTGGTCATCACCACCATCAACACCTTCCAGTGCTACGCACTGATCCAGCTGCTGACTTCCGGCGGTCCCAACCACGCCACCGACACCATCATGTATTACATCTACTACCAGGCCTTCAAACTGAATGACTACGGCTACGGCAACGCCATGGGCGTGGTTCTGGCCATCATCATCGCGGTGCTCAGCGCCATTCAGTTCAAGTTTGCCGGTTCGTCTGACTAAAGGAGGGTCACACTATGGAATCCAGCGTCAAAAGCAAAGCCCTGACCCCCGGTAAGGTCCTGACCAACATCATCCTGGTGCTGCTGGCGGTATTCTTCATCTTCCCGCTGTACTGGATCGTCACCGGCTCTTTCAAGGACCGCATCGCGGTCAACGCCAGCCCGCCGGTCTGGTTCCCCACCGAACCCACCCTGGACAACTACATCCGCCTGTTTGACAACCCCGCCCTGCGCTGGCTGGGCAACACCGTCTTCATGGCGGTGGCGGCCATGGCCCTCACCTGCATCACCGCCGCCATGGCGGGCTACGTGCTGGCCAAAAAGCGCTTCCCCGGCCGCAAACTCATCTTCAGCATCATGATCTGCGCCATGGCCCTGCCCAAGCAGGTCATCCTCATCCCCCTGCTGAAGGAAATGAGCTTCCTGGGCCTGCATGATACCCTGTGGGCCGTTATCTTCCCCACCGTGGGCTGGCCCTTCGGCATCTTCCTGATGAAGCAGTTCAGCGAGACCATCCCCGGCGAAATGATCGAAGCCGCCCGCATCGACGGCGCCGGCGAGGTGCGCACCTTCACCGACGTGGTGCTGCCCATGGTCACCCCGGGCATCGGTGCCCTGGCCATCTTCACCTTCATCAACAGCTGGAACGACTACTTCCTGCAGTTGATCATGCTGAACTCCAGCAACAACCTGACCATCTCCCTGGGCATTGCCAAGATCCAGGCGGAAATGTCCAACGACTTCGGCCTGATCATGGCGGGTGCCGCCCTGGCTGCCATCCCCATCATCGCCGTGTTCCTCATGTTCCAGAAATACTTTACCCAGGGCATCGCCATGGGCGCCGTCAAAGGCTGATACTTGTATAAGGAGTGCTTGCAATCATGAAAGATATCACCAAATACCGGGGCGTGATCCCGGCTTTCTATGCCTGCTACGGGCCGGACGGCTCCATCTCCACCGACGGCGTGCGGGCCCTGACCCGCCACCTCATCACCAAAGGCGTGAAGGGCGTGTATGTGGGCGGTTCTTCCGGCGAATGCATCTACCAGCATGTGGATGAACGCAAGGCCGTGCTGGAAGCGGTCATGGAAGAAGCCGCCGGCAAGATCACCGTCATCGCTCACGTGGCCTGCAACAACACCGCAGACTCCGCCGAACTGGCCGCCCATGCGGAAAAATGCGGCGTGGACGCCATCGCGGCCATCCCGCCCATCTACTTCCACCTGCCGCCCTACGCCATTGCTTCCTACTGGAACGCCATGAGCGCCGCGGCCCCCAACACCGAGTTTGTCATCTATAATATCCCCCAGCTGGCGGGCACCGCCCTGACCATGCCCCTGCTGCAGGAGATGCTCAAGAACCCCAATGTCATCGCGGTGAAGAACTCCTCCATGCCCACCCAGGACATCCAGATGTTCAAGGACGCGGGGCTGGCTGCCCGGGGCGACGACGGCTTCGCCGCCTTCAACGGTCCCGATGAGCAGTTTGTCTCCGGCCTGGCTACGGGCGCGGACGGCGGCATCGGCGGCACCTACGCCGTCATGCCTGAGCTCTTCCTGAAGATGTACGACCTGGTGAAGGCCGGGGACATTCCCGCAGCCCGCAGGATCCAGTACCAGGCCGACCGCATCATCTACAAGATGTGCGAAGCCAAGGGCAACCTCTACGCCGTGCAGAAAGAGATCCTGCGCCGTATGTACGGCCTGGAACTGGGCGGCGTACGGGAACCCCTGCCCAATCTGATGCCCGGGGACGAGGCCGTGGTGGCCGAAGCCCAGGCCATGATCGAATCCGCCGTCAAGGCACTGTGACGCCCGGCGGACCCTTTCCGAAAGGAGCTGCGCCATGATCACCGATACCCTTGCTCATCTGGCCCGGTACCGCGGGCTGCACAAAAACCTGGACACCGCCATCGACTGGCTGGCTGCCCATGATGTGACCGCCCTGCCCAACGGACGCACCGTCATCGACGGGGACGCCGTCTTTGTGAACGTGATGGACGCCGAACTGCGGGACGCCGAGGACGCGGCTTTTGAATACCACCGCCGGTATGCCGACCTGCAGATCGACCTCACCGGGGCCGAGCGCTGGGACTGGGCTGCCCAGGGCAGCCCCCTGGTGGCCAACGCCCCCTATGACGCCGCCTCCGATGCAGGTTTTGCGGCCGGTCCGGAACAGGCTTCCGGTAAGCTGGGAGAGGGCCGGTTCGTCCTCTTCTTCCCTGAAGAACCCCATAAACCCAGCTGCCAGTGCGGGGTCTGCACCTGCCTGCGCAAGGCTGTGGTCAAAATTGAAATGGGCTGAAAGGACGCTATGATGGAAAAGGAACAACTGCTGAAACAGATCGAACACGGGCTGATCGTTTCCTGCCAGGCGCTGGAACATGAGCCCCTGTACACCCCCGAAGGGGGCATCATGCCCCTGATGGCCAAGGCTGCCGCCATGAGCGGGGCGGTGGGCATCCGCGCCAACACGGTGCGGGACATCACCCAGATCAAGGCGGTGGTGGATCTGCCGGTCATCGGCATCATCAAGAAGGATTACCCCGGCACCCCCATGTACATCACCGTCACCATGGACGAGGTGGACGCTCTGGTGGGCTGCGGGGTGGACATCCTGGCGGTACAGGGCACCAGCGCCCTGCGCCCGGACGGGGCCACGGCGGCGGATTTCATCCGTGCCGTCAAGGCCAAGTATCCCCACCAGCCGGTGATGGCGGACATTGCCACCTTTGAGGAGGCCATGGCCTGCGCCGAAGCGGGGGCCGACTTCGTGGGCACCACAATGCGTGGCTACACCCCCGAGACCCAGGGCATCAACGACATCGATTTCGAGTTCGTGGCCAGGCTGGCCAAAGAATGCCCCGCCAAGGTCATTGCCGAAGGGCACATCCATTATCCCGAACAGGCCCGCAAGGCCCTGGAAGCCGGGGCGTTTGCTCTGGTGGTGGGCGGGGCCATCACCCGCCCGGCGGAGATCACCGCCCGGTTCACCGCGGCCATCCGCGATCTGGGCTGAGAGGAGGCCCCCATGGACAAGGTCTATCTGGGCATCGATATCGGCGGCACGGCGGTGAAGCTGGGCCTGGTGAACACCCAGGGCCGGGTGCTGGCCCGGGCGGAGGAGAGCGTCAGTTTTGACGGCTACAAGACCCCCATTCTGGACACCGTGACCAAAGCCGCCGCGGCTTTTCTGGCAGGGCAGAGCGTCACCCCTGCGGGGGTGGGCGTTTCGGCCACCGGCCAGATCGACAGCCTGCAAGGGGTGGTGGCCGGGACCTGCGGCAGCCTGCCCGGCTGGGACGGCGCGACCATCCGCGCCACGTTGGAGAAAGCTCTGAGCCTGCCGGTGACGGTGGCCAACGACGCCAACTGCATGGTGCTGGGCGAGGTCTGGGCCGGTGCGGCCAAGGGCTGCACCGATGTCATTGGCATCACCATCGGCACCGGCGTGGGCGGCGGTATCCTGACCGGCGGCCGGTTATTGGAAGGAGCCCGGGGCCTGGGCGGCGAGATCGGCCACTACCGCACCCATGTGCGGGACGGCGTGCTGTGCACCTGCGGGGCTGTGGGCTGCTGGGAGCGGTATGCTTCCACCACCGCCCTGGTGCGTGCCGCCAAAGAAAAGAACCCCGCCTGGGACAATGGCCGGGCTATCTTTGCCGCCGCCGAAGCGGAGGACAGGGAAGTGCTGGCGCTGCTGGATGCCTGGCTGGACGAGATCGCCCAGGGGCTGGCGGGGCTGGTGCACATCTTCAACCCCCAGCGCATCCTGGTGGGCGGCGGCGTGTCCGCCCAGACCGACCTGCTCATCCGTCCCCTGGCGGAACGGGTGCGGGCATCGGTGATGCCCGCCTTCCGGCAAGGGTTGGACCTGCGGGCTGCTGATCTGCAGAATAACGCCGGGCTGGTAGGCGCGGTGTATTATCTGCGGCAGCATAAACCGGAACTGGTATAAAAAACGGCTCCCCTTGGGAAAGGGGAGCCGTTTTTTGTTTGCAGTTGTCGGTTGTTTGGTGTTTCTTGCTTCTGGGCAGACGGGAGTCTGCCGGGGGCTCCTTCCTTTTCGTGCCCGAAAAGGAAGCGAAAAGGGCCCGCCGTTCCGATGCGGCGGCCGCCGGCCGGGGCTGCGGCCCCGGACCCCAAGATGCGGCCACCTTACGACGGCCTACTCAGGCCCTGG
>CALXHS010000011.1 GCA_944388165.1 uncultured Gemmiger sp.
GGGCATCCCCAGCCGCATCGGCCTGATGCTGGACATCGGCCCCCGCCAGCTGGACAAGGTGCTGTATTTCGCCAACTACATCGTGACCGATCCCGGCTTCACTCCGCTGGAGAAGAAGCAGCTGCTGACCGAGCGCGAGTACAAGGAAATGCGCGAAAAGTACGAGGATACCTTCGAAGCCGGCATGGGCGCCGAAGCCGTCCAGAAGCTGCTGGCCGAGATCGACCTGGATCAGCTGTCCAACGAGCTGCATGAGGAACTGGAAAAGGCCAACGGCCAGAAGCGTGTGCGCCTGCTCAAGCGTCTGGAATGTGTCGATGCCTTCCGTCTGTCCGGCCAGCGTCCGGAATGGATGATCCTCAACGTGGTGCCGGTCATTCCGCCGGATATCCGTCCCATGGTCCAGCTGGATGGCGGCCGTTTCGCCACCTCCGACCTGAATGATCTGTACCGCCGTGTCATCAACCGCAACAACCGTCTGAAGCGCCTGCTGGAGCTGGGCGCTCCCGACATCATCGTGCGCAACGAAAAGCGCATGCTGCAGGAAGCGGTGGACGCCCTGATCGACAACGGCCGCCGCGGCCGTCCGGTCACCGGCCCCAATAACCGCGCCCTGAAGAGCCTGTCCGATATGCTGAAGGGCAAGCAGGGCCGCTTCCGCCAGAACCTGCTGGGCAAGCGTGTCGACTACTCCGGCCGTTCCGTTATCGTTGTCGGCCCCGAACTGAAGATGTATCAGTGCGGTCTGCCCAAGGAAATGGCTCTGGAGTTGTTCAAGCCCTTCGTTATGAAGGACCTGGTGGAGAAGGGGATCGCCTCCAACATCAAGGCCGCCCGCAAGAAGGTGGAGCGTTCCTCCCCCGAAGTGTGGGACTCCCTGGAAACCGTCATCAAGGGCCATCCGGTTCTGCTGAACCGCGCCCCGACCCTGCACCGTCTGGGCATCCAGGCCTTCGAACCTGTGCTGGTGGAAGGCCGCGCCATCAAGCTGCACCCCCTGGTCTGCACCCCCTTCAACGCCGACTTCGACGGCGACCAGATGGCCGTGCACCTGCCTCTGTCCACCGAAGCCCGCCGCGAAGCCAAGATGCTGATGCTGGCTTCCGGCAACCTGCTCAAGCCCTCTGACGGTGAACCCGTCACCGTGCCCACGCAGGATATGATCCTGGGCTCCTACTACCTGACCATGGTCAACCCCGAGGACCCCGGCCACGACAAGGTCTTCCGCGACGAGGCCGAAGCCCTCATGGCTTACGCCGAGCACGTGGTCACCCTGCAGGCCCCCATCAAGGTGCGCCGCACCATGACCTTCAACGGCGTGGAAGAGAGCGCTCTGGTCACCACCACCGTGGGCAAGATCATCTTCAACACCCCGATTCCCCAGGACCTGGGTTATGTGGACCGCAACGATCCCGAACACAAGTTCGACTACGAAGTCGACTTCCAGGTCACCAAGAAGAAGCTGCCCGACATTATCAGCCGCTGCCTGACCAAGCACGGCACCAAGCGCTGCGCCATCATGCTGGACGCCATCAAGGCTCAGGGCTACAAGTACTCCACTCTGTCCGCCATCACCGTCGCCGTGCCCGACGCCATCATCCCCGATGAGAAGGCCGACATCCTGGCGGCTGCGGACAAGAAGATCGAGAAGGTCATGAAGAACTTCAACCGTGGTCTGATCTCCGACGAGGAGCGCTACAAGAAGACCGTTGAAGTGTGGCAGCAGGCCACGGAGGAGGTCTCCACCGCCCTGTCCACCAACCTGAAGACCCACCACCAGCGCAACCCCATCTATATGATGTCCGACTCCGGTGCCCGTGGTTCTATGGACCAGATCAAGCAGCTGGCCGGCATGCGCGGCCTGCTGGCCAACACCGCCGGTAAGACCCTGGAAATGCCCATTCGCGCCAACTACCGCGAAGGTCTGAACATCCTGGAATACTTCATCTCCTCTCGAGGCGCTCGTAAGGGCCTGACCGATACCGCTCTGCGTACCGCCGACTCTGGTTACCTGACCCGCCGCCTGGTCGACGTTTCTCAGGAAGTCATCATCCGTGAGGAAGACTGCCATGCCACCGAAGGCATCCTGGTCAGCGAGATCAGCGAAGGCAATGCTTCCATCGAGAGCTTTGCCGAGCGTCTGATCGGCCGTTATGCTCTTCATGACGTGGTGGATCCCACCACCGGAGAACTCATCGTGTCCAAGGACAAGATGATGGATATGTTCGACGCCGAGAAGATCGAGAAGGCCGGCATCACCGAACTGGAGATCCGCAGCGTTATGACCTGCCGCGCCCATGTGGGTGTGTGCGCCCGCTGCTACGGTTCCAACATGTCCAACGGTCAGCGCGTGAATGTCGGCGAATCCGTCGGTATCATCGCGGCCCAGTCCATCGGCGAACCCGGCACCCAGCTGACCATGCGTACCTTCCATACCGGCGGTATCGCATCGGCCGAAGATATCACCCAGGGTCTTCCCCGCGTTGAAGAACTGTTCGAGAGCCGCCGTCCCAAGGCCATGGCCATCATGTCCGAGATCGCCGGCACCGTCCATATCGACGACACCAAGAAGACCCGTCACGTGGAAGTTCTGGGCCAGGACGACAACGGCGCCCCGGTCACCAAGAGCTACATCATCCCCTTCGGCCAGCGCCTGAAGGTGATGGAAGGCGACGAGATCGCCAAGGGTGCGCTGCTCACCGAAGGCCATGCGTATCCCCAGGATATCCTGGCCGTCAAGGGCCGCATCGCTACCCAGAACTACCTGATCAGCGAAGTCCAGAAGGTCTATCGTCTGCAGGGCGTTGAGATCAACGATAAGCACATCGAAGTTATCGTCCGTCAGATGATGCGCAAGGTCCGCATCGAGGACGCCGGCTCCAGCGAGTTTATCGTGGGCAGCGTGGTCAACCGCCGTGATGTCATGATCGAAAACGAAAACATCCAGGCCCGCATCGATGCTGGAGAGACCGACCTGAAGCTGGTCCAGGCCAGCCAGGTGCTGCTGGGTATCACCAAGTCCAGCCTGGCCACCGACAGCTTCCTGTCCGCCGCCTCCTTCCAGGAGACCACCCGCGTCCTGACCGAAGCCGCCATCAAGGGCAAGGTCGACCCGCTGGCCGGTCTGAAGGAGAACGTCATCATTGGTAAGCTGATTCCCGCCGGCACCGGTCTGGCGGAAGTGGAGGAAGAACTGGTCCGTGCCGAAGAGGCCCGCGATGCAGAGAACGCCGCTTACGACGAAGCCGAATGATTTCGTGCCGAATCCTGAATAATTGAAAACAGCCCCGCCGCAGTTTTTGCGGCGGGGTTGTTTGTATCTTGGAGCAGGGAAGTGTATAATAAAAGAACCCCCGCGCACTGTATTGGTGCGGGCAGGGGAGAATACAGGCAGATTCGGCTGCCTATACTATCAGACTAGGGAGGGAATATTATGCCCGATACATTGAAAGAGCGCAGCGAGATCGCTGCGCAATATAAATGGGATCTGACCCGGCTTTTTGCGGATGACGCCGCCTGGGAACAGACACTGGCCGGCCTGGACAAGCAGGTGAAGGAGGTGGCGGCATTTGCCGGTCGCCTCAAGGATGCCGGCACCATCCGGGAATATCTGGATGCCTCCATGTCTTTGTCCCGCACGCTGTCCAACCTTTACTGCTATGCTTCCATGCGCCGCAGTGAGGATACCCGGGCTGAAGCAGCCCAGAGCATGTACGCCCGCATCGCGGCGGCGTATGCCGGGGCGGTGGCAGCACTGTCCTTTGCGGAACCGGAGATCCTGGCACTGCCCGAAGAAACCCTGCAGGCCATCTGCAATGCCGACTGCCTGAAAGAGTACCGCTTCGTTCTGGACAATCTGGTGCGCCAAAAGCCCCACACCCTTTCCGCGCCCGAAGAAAAGCTGCTGGCGTCTTTCGGGGAAGTGCTGGGGGCCCCCGCCGATATTGCCGACAGTCTGCAGGACGCCGATCTGGTGTTTGACAGCGTAAAGGATGGGGAAGGAAAAGAGCACGAGGTCACCGGTTCCAACTATATTTTGCTCCAGACTTCTTCCGACCGTACTTTGCGGGAAAACTCCTTCCGCAGCTTTTACAAAACCTACCGCAACCACATCAACACCTTTGCCGCCACCTACGCCGGTGCAGTGAAGGCCGCCACGGTGGAAGCGGAAGCACGGCACTACGAATCTTCCCGCGCCATGTCCATGGCCGGGGAAAATATCCCCGGGGAAGTGTACGACAACCTGGTGGCGGCGGTCCGGGATCACCTGCCCCTGATGTACCGCTATGTGGCGCTGCGCAAACGGCTGCTGGGGATCCAGGACCTGCATTACTATGACGTATACGCGCCGCTGACCGGCGAATCCACCGCACGGTATACCTATGAACAGGCCAAGCGGATGGTCCTGGATGCTGTGGCACCGCTGGGTGAGGAATACTGTGCCGAAGTCCGCCGCGGCTTTGATGCCCGCTGGGTGGATGTTTATCCCAACAAGGGCAAGAGCGGCGGTGCCTACTCCACCGGCACCTATGATTCCGAGCCCTATATCATGACCAACTTCACCGGTACCCTGGACAGCGTGTCCACCCTGGCCCACGAGATGGGCCACAGCATGCACAGTCTGCTGTCCCGCCGCAGCCAGCCGGTCCAGTACGCCGACTATACGCTGTTCGTGGCGGAGGTGGCTTCCACCGTCAACGAGAATCTGATGATCGAGCAGCTTCTCAAGACCGAACACTGCCCCGAAGCCCGGCTGTATCTGCTGAATCAGTACCTGGAAAACTTCAAGGGCACCGTCTTCCGTCAGACCATGTTTGCGGAGTTCGAGCGGGAAGCCCATGCCATGCGGGAAAGGGGAGAAGCCCTCAGTCCCGCAGCCCTCAACCAGCTGTACGGCAAACTGGTGCGGGATTATTTCGGCCCCGAGCTCATCATGGATGAAGAGGTGGAACTGGAATGGGCCCGCATCCCGCATTTCTACCGTCCCTTCTATGTATATAAGTATGCCACCGGCTACTCCACGGCGGTGGCCCTTTCCGAAGCTATCCTGCAGGAAGGGGAACCGGCCCGCAAACGGTATCTGGAATTCCTTTCCATGGGCGGCAGCGCCTGGCCGCTGGATGAACTGCGCCACGCCGGTGTGGACCTGACCACGCCCGCGCCGGTGAACGCGGCCCTGGAAAAATTCGGTCGCCTGCTGGAAGATGCCGAATCCTGTGCCGAAAAGATGGGAAAATGAATTTCCGGCAGTTTTTTTGAAAATTCTCTTGACAACCCGTTGCTTATGCCTTAAAATAACAACTGCGTGATGTCCTAAAGGGGTCAGTGCGGCCATTTGGCAGCATGAGATCCGGGATAAGCCACGCGTAATAACGAAAGAAAGGAGAAAAGAAATGCCTACTTTTAACCAGCTCGTGCGCAAAGGTCGTGAGGTCCTGGTCCAGAAGAGCACCGCGCCTGCCCTTCAGAAGAGCTACAACTCTCAGAAGAAGCAGTACACCAACCTGAACAGCCCCCAGAAGCGCGGCGTCTGCACTGCTGTGCGTACCATGACCCCCAAGAAGCCGAACTCTGCTCTGCGTAAAGTTGCCCGTGTCCGCCTCACGAATGGTATCGAGGTCACCTCCTACATTCCTGGTATCGGCCATAACCTGCAAGAGCATAGCGTCGTCCTGATCCGCGGCGGTCGTGTTAAGGACCTGCCCGGTGTGCGTTACCACATCATCCGTGGTACCCTGGATACCCAGGGTGTTGCGAACCGTAACCAGGCTCGCAGCAAGTACGGCGCGAAGCGCCCCAAGGCCGGTGCCAAGAAGTAAGGAAACATCTTTTCGCCATAAAATGGTCAGCTGACCCTTTTGTGGCATG
>CALXHS010000012.1 GCA_944388165.1 uncultured Gemmiger sp.
AGCGGGCGCCGTCGGGCATGGCCCCCGCTGCAGCCAGATAGCCGGTGCGGGCGAAGAGCTCTTCAATAAGAGCGGGCACCGCCAGGGCGCGGGCCAGATGGCGGAAAGCCTGCAGACCGCCCAGGAATGTCCCGAACCTTTCCCGGGAGCCCTTGCGCACGGCGGCATACAGACTGCACCCCGGCGCTTTGCTCCGCAGGCGGACCAGGTCGTCGGGGTGACAGTCGTACAGCGGGCTGAGCAGCACCGCCGACAGTTCCACATCCTGGGCGGGGTTGTCAATGATGCGCAGCAGCGCCGCGAAGGGCCGCACGTGTGGGGCGTCCAGCAGGTCGGCGGCGGCATCCGCAAAGACCGGGATGCCCGCCGCCCGCAGCGCGGCTTCGTACACCGGGAAATCGCCACGGCTGCGCAGCAGGATGCAGAAGTCCTCGTCCCTGCAAGGGCGGGTGCCTTCCCCGCCCCGCACCGCAAAGCCTTCCGCCTTCATTTGGGCGATGCGGGCGGCAATGGCCCGGGCATCGTCGGCGGCGGCTTCGGTGCAGCCGTCCAGCGCCAACAGTTCGCACAGCCCGGCATAATCCCCGGGCTTGCCCACCACCAGACGCTGGCCGGGGCCGTACACAATGCCGCCCAGGTCGGCGGAAAAGACCTGCTCAAAGAGGAAGTTGACCCCTTCGATCACCGCCGGAGCGCTGCGGAAGTTGGCATCCAGGGCGATGGTGGCGGGGTGGGTCATGGTCTGACCTTCCGGCAGGTCGTAGGGCTGCCAGGCGGTCTGTTTTTCGGTGAAAACGGTGGGGTCTGCCTGACGGAAGCGATAGATGCTCTGCTTGATGTCCCCCACAAAGAAGAGGTTGTTCCTATCCGGCGACGCCAGCGAGAAGTAGATGGCGTCCTGCAAGGCGTTGGTGTCCTGGTATTCATCCACCAGCACCGCCGAGTACCGGGCGCTGACCGTGCGGCACAAGGGGGTACGTTGCCCTTCCGGGGTCTGGAGCAGGTCCAGGGTCAGGTGTTCGTAGTCGGCGTAATCCAGCACCTTCTCTTCCACCTTGGCCTGGAAATACGCCTGGCCGAACTGCCGCACCACCCGCACCAGGGCCGCTACCAACGGAGCGGCGCGGCGGCGGTCGGCGTCAAATTCGGCGGCAGTGCACAGGAGGAAATCGGTTTTCAGCTTTTCCACCTGCTTTTTTGCCCGGTCCCGCAGTTCGCTGGCGGCCCGGGCGGCGGGGTTCTGGTCCTTGCCGCCCTTGATGCGCCCGGGGCGCTGCCACTGGCTGAACTGTTCCAGGGCCTGCACCGCCCTGTCCCAGTCCCCCTGCCGCAAACGCTCGGCCAGCAGCTGCAGTTTGCTCTGGTCATCCAGCAGCACCGCCGTGTAGGCACGATCGGCGTTTTCTTCCCGGGTGGCGGAGGTGATGGCTGCGTCGATGAGGCGCAGGGCACCGGCTGTCCGGGCAGCGGCGGAAGCCAGCAGCGCCTTGCCCCACAGGGTATCCTGGGGCAGGTCCTCCCCCGCCCACATGGCAGCAAAACTGTCCAGCGCCTGGTCAGGATGGGGCAAAGTGCGGGTAAAATCGTAGAGTTCCAGCACCACCGTACCGGCGGTATCGTCGGTGCGGCCCCGGTCATACAGGTCCGCAAAGGCGCAGAAATCCGGGTCGGTGTAGGCGTTCTCCAGCACGGCGGCCAGGGTCTCCTGCCGCAGACGGCCCAGGGTGGCATCGTCGGCGGTCTCGAAGTCCGGCGGGATATCCAGGGCGGCAAAGTGCTGCTGCACAAAATGCAGGCAGAAGGCATCCACCGTGCCGATGGACGCCCGCTGCAACCGCAGCTGCTGGCGGCGCAGGCGGGCATCGTCGGGGCGGCGGCGCACTTCGGCCAGAAGGCGGGCGGTGATGTCCGCCCGCAGCTTGGCCGCCGCCGCGTTGGTGAAGGTCATGATCAGAAGGCTGTCCGCCTCCACAGGGTGCACGGGGTCGGTGATAAGCCCCACGGCACGCTCCACCAGCACGCGGGTCTTGCCGGAACCGGCCGCCGCGCTGACCAGAAGACTGCCGCCCCGGGCCCGGATGGCCGCGGCCTGGGCCGGAGTGAAACGAATGGCTTGTTCGGGCATGGTAACACCTGCAAATCAGTTGAAGGGAAAGTTCGGATCAGAGTTCAAAGGGATCGTCCTTCGTTTCGGGGATGCGCTCGTTTTCGCCGTCGGCATGGCGGCAGACCGAGCGGTAATCACAGTACAGGCAAGGGCTTTTGCCCCCGGGCACGAAGGGCTCGGCGGCAATGTGCCCGCCGTAGAGGTCGTCGGCCATGCGGGTGAGCAGACCATCCAGGTGGTCCCGGATGCGGGCCAGTTTTTCCGGCGAAGCCAGATGCTTGCGGGAAGCCGCGCTCACCTGCCCGCTCTTGGCGTTGAAGGTGAGGGGCACGAACTCCCCGGTGCCCCGGGTGTCCATGGCGCGGCAGATGCTCTCGTCATCCACCAGCAGACCGTCCAGAGGGTAGGCTGGCGGGGCACTCTCCCCTTCTTCGCCGGATTCAGGACGGGCGCCGGTGGTGGGGGACGGGTCTGCCAGGAGATATTCTACCCCTGCTGCCGCCGCCCCCGGGAAAAGATTCCCGCCGTTGCGTTCCAGGGTGAACAGATAGAGAAGCATCTGGCAGTCCAGACCGTGGTAGACCTCTTTCAGGTCGAACTTCTTGCTGCCGGTCTTGTAGTCCACCACCCGCAGCCAGGTCTTGCCGTTCAAGAGCATGGCGTCCACCCGGTCGATGGTGCCCACCACCCGCACCGTGTGCCCGGCGCCGTCGGTGAGTTCCACCGGGTCCACATGAGGGACGCCGGGGTCATCCGGGTCGGGGCGGTCGTCGATGCGCAGCTCAAAGGCCACGGGCTGGAACCCGGACTGGTTCATATCCCGCTGGATAAAGCCCAGCAGACCCACCAGATTGCGGGCGATACGCCCCAGCAGATACTGCATGCGCACCCCCGCCCCGGGCAGGTTGGCGTCGGCGTATTCTTTTACCAGGTCGTTGACCAGGGCTTCGATCTCTTCCGCCGTCATGGTGCGGAAAGCCGTACCCTGACGGCGCAGGGCCTGTTCCAGCACCCAGTGGGTCAGAGTACCGCTGATGTTGGGGGCCAGTTCGGCCTTCTGCCGGGGTCTGGCCCGCAGCACATACTGCATGAAGTACCCGAAGGGGCACACCGCATACCGTTCAAACCGGGTGGGGCTGATGTGCAGGCGGGGGCCCAGCAAGGCTTCCAAGGCGGCGGTGTCGGTGACCACAGCCGGTTCCCGCCGGGCAGCCCGCTGCACCGCCGCAAAGCCGGGGGCGGCATCAGGGGTATTTTCCACTGCCTGCAAGGCACCCAGCACCGCGGCCCGTTCGGGGGTGTTCTGTTGCCAGACGCTGCCCAGCAGGTCCAGGGCCGCCGCCGGGGTGGCCCCCAGGTCGGCGGGTTGGGGTTCCACAAAAGGCACCGCCATCAGTTCCAGAGCCGGGGCCAGGGCCGCCGTCACCGGCAGGCCCGCCGCCCCGCCGGGCCAGGAAAGCCACAGCCACCGGCCTGCGGCGGTGAGCGCCTTGTAGAAGCAGACCTGCTCCCGGATGACACGGTTCTCGAAGCAGTCGGGCAGTTCCGCCCCCTGGGCGATCATGGCATCCCGGTCGGCGTGGGTCAGAAGTCCCTGGTCGCCGGGAGTCTGGGGGAACTCCCCTTCCGCCAGGCCCAGCACAAAACAGGCGTCGGTATCGGGCAGGCGCATCCGCCCCGCCGTGGTAAAGATCACGCTGTCCAGGCTTTGGGGAATGTGGCCCATATCGGTGGTGCGCAAAAGCAAGGTGAAGAGGTCTGCGTATTCCGCCGGGGTGAGGGTCTGGTCCTCTCCCAGCAGGCGGACCAGCTCATTGAGCAGCCCGGTGACCACGTTCCATTCCCGCAAGGCTTCGTCGGCGGCGGGCAGCATGCCTTTGGCACGCAGTTCCTCCGCCAGCTGCTGCAGGGATTCCTCCGCCCCCAGCGCCTGCAAAAACAGGTACAGGCGGCGGGTCATCTCCCCTACCGCCGTACCCCGGGCCTTATTCACGAATGCCAGGGCACGGTCCGCCAGGAACGCCCGGGCGGTCTCGGCGTTGAGCAGGTCCGTCTTGTCCTGTTCCGACCAGTTTTCCACATAGCCGGAAGGGTTGCGGGTAAAGGGAAGGCGCCATTCTTCCGCCCGAAGGGGCCAGGTATAGGCGTAGTTTTCCAGGGCGCAGGCCTGCTCTTCCGGGATGTGCACCAGCCCGGTCTTGAGCAGGCACAGCAAGGCGGTGCCGTTCACACCGCCCCGCAGCAGTTCCAGCGCTGCCAGCACCGCCCGGGCGGGGGCGGTGTTTTCGGGGGTGGTGGCTTCGTCGCAGAACAGCGGGATGTTCTGCAGACGGAACTCATACCGCACCGCCGGCAGGTACGCGGCGGCATCCCGGCAGATGACCGCCATGCGCCCATAGGGCACGCCCTGGCGGGCCAGAGCCTTGACGGCGGCCGCTGCGGCCTTGGCTTCCTGCTGGCGGCTGTCCGCCTTGCAGCAGCGGATAGCCGGGACCTGCCCGGGAGCGGTCTCCGCCATGGGTTCCGGGGTGTAGGAAGGGTCCGCCAGCAACAGAGAAAGTTCCGCCAGGTCGGTGGCCTTTTGGTGGCGCAGGTCGTCGGTGAGGGTCACGGTCCGCACCTCCACCCCCGCCTGCCGGGCCATCTGGTTCAGAACCGCGGCCACCTGGCGGGCGCCGCTGAACAGTCCCACCCCGCCGTCGGTCTCCTGGATGTGATCGCAGCAAAGGCTGACGGTCAGATCCGCCGCGGGCAGAATGGCCGCCAGCAGCGCCCGCTTGGGGGCGTTGAAGGTATCGAACTCATCAATGTACACCGCCCGCCCGGCAAAGAAGTCCCCGCCGCCCCCGGCATCCTGCAGACGGCGGGCGGCCTGTTCCTGGCGGTCGCCGGGGTCCATGGCGGTACCGGCCAGCAGGCTTTCGTATGTCTGGTAGATCAGGGCCAGTTCCCCCAGCTTGTCCTTGTCGGCGCCGGGAGCGCAGGCATATTCGGCCAGCTGTTCCGGGCGCACACCAGCGCTTTTCAGTTCGTCGATGGTCTGAGCGGCCTTCTCGCAGAAAGCGGCGCTGCGCCGCTGGCGGCTGTAATACACCACCTTGTCCAGCAGAGAATCCAGCGCCCGGCGCACCAGCACCGTCCGGCCTGCCTCGGTCAGGGTGGGCACCGCCGCCCCGCCGTACCGGCGCAGCAGCGCTTCGGCCAGAGAGGTGAAGGAGTAGCTTTCCACATAGCCGGACAAAGTATCCCCCAGGGTGCGGTAGAGCGCCCCCTCGGTGGAGGAGGTGAACTGTTCCGGCACAATGAGGATGCTGCGCTGTCCGGCTTCGGCGCGGGCTTTGAGTTCCGCCCGCAGCCGGGAGGATTTGCCGCTGCCCGAAGGGCCGAGAAGTAAGGTAAGCATGAGTAACCGCCTTTCAGACAGGATGGGTTCAGGGTCAATCAGTCAGGTTCCGGGCCAGGTCCCGGGCGGTGTCCAGCAGGGCGAACCGCACTTCGTACTGCCCGAAGACCAGGGCGTTTTCTTCGGCCTTGGTATACCGGGCTTCGCTGCTGCCCACGCACAAAGCCGGGTAGAGCACACAAAACCAGTTGTGCCCCTTGGCGCTGCCCAGTTCAATGCGCAGGGCCGTGTATTCCCCGGCGGGCAGACAAAAATCGCCGTAGTCCTTGGCGGCAAAATCCATCTGTTCCAGCCGGACTTCCACCGTCTGCCGCCCCTGCACCACATCCTGGGCAATGGCTTTCAGTTCGGGCAGGGCAGCCTGTACGGCTTCCACTGCCTGCTGCTTAGTTTCGGCATCGGCAGTCAGGTCCGCTACGGTGTCCAGCACCGCATCCCGCACCTTCAGTTTCAGCAGCTGGTCCTCCAATGTATCGCTGTTGGCCAGAATGTGCAGGCGCAGCGTATCCCGGCAGATCTCCCGGCAGACAGCTTGGTAGCGCCAGGCGGCAGCGGTGAGCAGAATGGACAGAAGGAACGCCAGGGCAAAGCCGGTTTCCAAAATCCGCCGCACGGGAACGCGGCGGGAAATGTAAGAAAAATGCTTCATGAACAGAACACCCCTTTCGCCGTCAGTATGGGCGAAAGGGGCGTTTTGGATGCAGCCCCGTACGGGGTTTCACACAATTCACACGGGGATAGCTTTGGTACGGCGGGGCTCCCGGCAGACAAAAGCGCCGCCCCGGGTGGGTTTGGCCACATAAACCTGCTTGTACTCGCCGCGCAGGGCATTGGCGGCGGCACGGGCCTGCTCTTCCTGTTCAAACACGCCGAACACCGCCGCGCCGGAACCGGTCATCAGGCTGGTGAGGGCGCCGTTTTCATTGAGCAGGGCACAGATGGACGGGGTCTCGTTGGCGCCGGAACAGTGTTCCAGAGCATTGCCCGCGGCGGCGCAGACCCCCGCCAGATCATCGGCGCGCACGGCGGCTTCCTGCTTTTCGCAGTCGGGATGTACCGGGCTGCCCATCTGGTCATACCGCTGGAAGGCTTCCGGGGTGGAGATGCCCACGCTGGGCATGACCACCACGAACCAGCAGTCCGGGCAAGGGGGCAGCGGTTTGATCAGGTCGCCCACGCCCCGCACCCGGCAGGTACCGCCCATGAGGGCAAAGGGAACATCCGCCCCGATGCCCGCGCCGATGGCGCAGAGTTCGCTCATGGAAAGGCGGGCACCGTACAGCTCGTTCAGCCCCACCAGCACACCGGCGGCGTCGGCGCTGCCGCCCGCCATACCGGCACGCACCGGCACTTTTTTGTGGATGGTGATATCCACCCCGGCCAGCAGGCCGGTGTAGTGGAAAAAGGCCAGAGCCGCTTTCACGGCGGTGTTTTTATCGTTCACCGGCACAAAACTGCCGGGCATGCGCAGATTCAGGTACGGACTGCAGCGCAGTTCCAGCCGCTCGTACAGGTCGATGGTCTGCATGACCATGTCCAGGTCATGGTAGCCGTTGGGCAGGGTGCCCACCACGTCCAGCGAAAGGTTCAGCTTGGCGGGGGCCAGCACGGTGACGGTCTTTTTGTTATGCACAGGGGGTCTCCCCTTTCATCAACATCATTTTTGCTCTTCCAGCCAGCCGTGTTCCTGCAGGAAACGGCGGATGCGGCGCATGGCGGTTTCCAGGTGGTCCACGCTGTACGCATAGCTGATACGGGCAAAGCCCTCTCCCGAAGCGCCGAAAGCGTCGCCGGGCACGATGGCCACTTCCTGTTCCCGCAGCAGGCGTTCGCAGAATTCCTCACTGGTCAGGCCGCTGACCCGGATGCAGGGGAACACGTAAAACGCCCCGCGAGGTTCAAAGCAGGTCAGCCCCATATCGTTGAGCGCCTTGACCACATACCGGCGGCGGCGGTTGTACTCGTCCCGCATGATCTCGATCTCATCATCGCAGGAGCGCAGAGCCGTGATGGCCGCATACTGGCTGGTGGTAGGGGCGGACATAATGCAGCTCTGGTGGATCTTGGTCATCACCGCGATCACCGGCTGAGGACCCACGGCGTAGCCCAGGCGCCAGCCGGTCATGGCATATGCCTTGCTGAAGCCGTTGACCACAATGGTGCGGTCCTTCATGCCGGGCAGGCTGGCAATGCTCACATGGCGGTCCAGGCCGTAAGTAAGTTCGGCGTAGATCTCATCCGAAAGGACCATGATGTCGGTGCCCCGCAGCACTTCAGCGATGGCTTCCAGGGAATCCCGGTCCATGACGGCGCCGGTGGGGTTGTTGGGGAAAGGCAGGACCAGCAGTTTGGTGCGAGGAGTGATGGCGGCGCGCAGAGCCTCCGGCGTAAGGCGGAATTCATCCTCCGCTTTGGTGGCAATGGGCACCGGCACGCCCCCGGTGAGCTGGGTGATGGGCTCGTAGCAGACGAAGCAGGGTTCCGGAATAATGACCTCATCTCCCGGAGACACCAGGGCGCGGATGGTCAGGTCGATGGCTTCGCTGCCGCCCACCGTGACCAGCACGTTCTCCGGCTGGTATTCCAGGTCCATGCGGCGGGCCAGGTACCGGCAGATCTCGGCACGCAGTTCCTTGATGCCGGCGTTTGCGGTGTATTTGGTCTTGCCCTGTTCCAGGCTGCGGATACCCGCGTCCCGGATGCTCCAGGGGGTCTTGAAATCGGGTTCACCCACCCCCAGTGAGATGCAGTGCGGCATATCCGCCGCCAAATCGAAAAACTTGCGGATGCCGGAGGGGCGCATCGCCTTGGCCGCCGGCGCAAGCAGTTGGTCGTAATTCATCACAGTACCGTACACTCCCTGTCGTCAGCTTCTTCGTTCTGGTACAGCCGCCCGCCGCGCTTGTAAGTACGCAGCACAAAGCTGGTGGCGGTGGACAGAACATCGTCCAGCGGAGACAGGCGCTTGGCGACAAAGAGGGCGATTTCCTGGAAGCTGCGGCCCTTGACGGTGACCTGCAGGTCGTAGCCGCCGCTCATGAGCAGCACGCTGTCCACCTCGTCAAAGCTGGCGATGACCGAGGCGATCTCGTCAAAGCCGCGGCTCTTGCGCGGAGAAACGTGCAACTCGATGGAGGCTTCCACCAGGTTCACACCGGCGCGCTCCCAGTCAATCAGGGCTTCATACCCGCGGATACAGCCTTTTTCGGCGGCCTCGTCCATCATGGCGGCGACTTCGGCCGGGGTCTTATCCAGCATGGCGGCGATATCTTCCACCGGCAGGCGGGCGTTCTTTTCCAGAATATGCAGCAATTCTTCCATAGTGCAGCTCCCCTTTTGCAGATATCCTATGCAGCCCAGGGCGGTCGGATGCCGCCCGGCCGCGGGCGCAGAGGTACGGCGGCGCGCGTCCCGTTGCACCGGGCGCGGCGGCCTGTTCTGAATATTATACCATATTCCTGCAAAAGGCGAAAGAGTTTTTCCGCAGGCGGGTTTTCAGGTGCCCTGGTCAGGCTGCATCTCGCACATATCCTGCCAGTACCGCTTGGGGACATGGTTCTGCTGACAGGCGGTGTTGCGTCGTTCTTCGATGGTCAGGGCGTGGAAAAAGCGCTTCCACAGCGCCTGCCAGTCTTCCTCGGCGGGGTCGGGGGCCGGGGTGTACTGTTTCATCTGCATATAGCAGACCTTGCCGCTTCTCCGCAGCAGGGCCACGCCGTGGGTGGCGTCGAAGATCATGAAATCCTCATCCGGCAGGCGGCTGCAGAAGTGCCCTCGCAGCAGGGGCAGCACGTTGTGCCGGGGATGGATGATGGTACCCAGCATGGTACCGCGCTGTTCAAAGCGGAGAAACTCAATGTACTTGCAGCCTTCGTTGTTCACCGCCCGTTCCAGGGCAAAGGCGGCGGACACGTCGGCGTCCCCCAGCATCCGGGCGGCAGAAGGCCCACGCTCAAAGCAGAGGCGGGCAAACCGCAGCAAGGTCAGTTCCTTGCCGGGTTCGTCGGCCAGAAAGCCGGTGGTGACCCGTTCCCGCACCGACGGCCCCAACCGTTCCAACCCCGCCGCCACACGCCGGGCCAGGTCAGGGCGGGTGGGAATGTCCCGCTGGGGGAACAGAGAGGTCTGCCCTTCCGCCGGCGGCAGCACCGCGGCCGGGATCTCTTTCTGGGAGAAACTCTCAAACACACAGCACAAAAAGCCCTGAAAACTGCCGTCGTAACAGTAGGACACATCCTTTACAGCCGCTTGGTAAGACATGTCAATGCCTCCTGTCTGGCGATGCGGGCGGCCTCCCGGGCATCCATACCGCTGTCGGCCAGCTGGTGGACCAGTGGCGCCGCGCCGGGCAGGGCGGTGGGGAGGAAATCGTCCAGAGAAAGCTGCCTCATCCCCACCCCGAAAGCGTTGGGGTCCAGCAGGGCGGCGGCAACCTCCGCCCGGGTACCCCGCACAGGAGCTTTGCCGTTGCAGGTGATGAAGTACCGGGCCCGCTTGAGCACCACCCCGATGCGTTTGAGCTCATCCATCCCCAGATGCTGCTGGCGGCGGGCAATCAGAATGCGCTGGACGCTCTTGGGACCAATGCCGGGCACACGCAGCAGCTGGGCCTTGGTGGCGGTGTTCACCTCCACCGGGAAAAATTCCGGGTGACGCAAAGCCCAGTTGCATTTGGGGTCCAGGTAGGGGTCGAAGTTGGGTTCTTCTTCATTGAGGATCTCGGCGGCGGAAAACTGATAAAAGCGCAGCAGCCAGTCGGCCTGGTACAGCCGGTGTTCCCGCAGCAGCGGGGGCTTGGCGGTGACGGCAGGCAGGCGCGGGTCGGGCACCACCGGCAGATAGGCGGAGAAAAACACCCTCTTGAGGGAATATTTCCGGTACAACCCCTCGGTCAGGCGCAGGATGTGCAAATCGGTCTCAGGGGTAGCCCCAATGATCATCTGGGTACTCTGCCCGGCAGGAGCAAAGGCCGGGGCATGGCGGTAGACCGCCAGTTCCCGGCGGCTTTGGGCGGTGCGCTGGGCGATCTGCCCCATGGGGCGCAGGATGCCCGCCTTGTGTTTGTCCGGTGCCAGGCGGGAAAGGCTGGTCTCGCTGGGCAGTTCGATATTCACCGAAAGGCGGTCGGCCAGCAGCCCCAGCCGTTCCACCAGCTGGGGGTCCGCCCCGGGGATGGCCTTGGCGTGGATATATCCCCCAAAGCGGTACTCCTCCCGCAGCAGGCGGAGGGCCTCGACCATTCTCTCGGTGGTATAGTCCGGGTCAAGGAGGACGGCGGAGGACAGGAAGAGCCCCTCAATGTAGTTGCGCCGGTAAAAGCCCATGGTGAGCTCGCACAGCTCCCGGGGAGTGAAGGCGGCCCGGGGCACGTCGTTGGACCGGCGGTTGACGCAGTAGGCGCAGTCGTAAGCGCACACGTTGGTCATCAGCACCTTCAGCAGGGAGACGCACCGGCCGTCGGCGGAGAAGGTGTGGCAGCAGCCCGCAAAGGTGGTGTTGCCGGTGGTCCCGGGCCGCCCCGCCCGGTCCAGCCCGCTGGAGGTGCAGGCGGCGTCGTATTTGGCCGCGTCGGCCAGGATTTCCAGCTTGTCCATGAGCTCCAAAGCGGCCGCCCCCTTAAAATAGAACATTTGTACTATTATTATAGAACGGAGGGCGCAAAAGTCAAGAAAAAATTTGCTGCGGCGGCCGCATTTGCCCTGGACCGGAAAATTTCAGTTGCAAAATAGGGAAAAAACAGCTATGCTAATAATACGATGCAAATGCTGCAGTGAATGCTGGCGCGGGGCGGCCCGGCGGGCCGGGGCCCCGCTTCAGCTGAGTAATGGGAGGTTTTTTCTATGGAGATCCGCAAGACAGTTCAGGGCAGTACGCTGAACATCGCTCTGGAGGGGCGGCTGGACACCACCACGGCGCCCCAGCTGGAGGAGGAGCTGAAGCGCTCCTGGGATGGGGTGACTGAATTGATCCTGGACTTTCAGGCGCTGGACTACCTGTCCTCCGCCGGGCTGCGGGTGATCTTGGCCGCGCAGAAGGTGATGAACCGGCAGGGCCGGATGGTGGTCCGCCATGTGAACGAGAGTATTATGGAGGTCTTCGAGCTCACCGGCTTTGTGGACATCCTCACCATCGAATAACGGTTCGGGACGCCGGCGCCCCGGAGCTCCGCACAGCGCGGCGCTCCGGGGCGCTTGTTTGTCCACGGGAAAGTGTTATGTTACCTTACAGAGAGGAGCGGAGTGGAAAGAAACTGAAAAATATATGAAATAAATCTGTAAAATTTTTTAAAAGCGAAGTTTTACCACAAAAGATGTGGAAAAAACGGTGGAGACTGTGGATAACGAATTGTACTGGCCTGAGAAAAAACGAGATTATGTCAAACCAAAGACGCCTTACAGCAGGGAGGTCACCCCATCCAGCTCTGCCAGCCGCTCCTGGAGCAGGGAGAGCAGCCGGCCGGTCTGGGCGCGCTTCCGCCGGGGGCCCAGCAGATAGTAGATGATCCGGTCCGGAGGGCCCTCCCGGAGGGTGTGGAGGCCGGCCTGTCCCCGGCGCACCAGGGCTCCGGCCACGCTGGCGGGGGCGATGAGCCAGTTGTCCTCCCACAAAATGGCCTCCTCCATCAGGGACATCTGGTCGAACCACATCCGGGGAACGGAGCTGGAGCCGAACCAGAAGGCGTGCCACTGGTCGTACTCCGGGTTCCACTGCATGCGGATCTCCCGGCCGGCGTCCAGCTGAGAGGGGTGGATCTCCGGCGGCAGGGGGGAGTCCGGGCGGGTGACCAGCAGCATGGGCTCCCGGAAGGCGGGGATGGTCTCCACCGAGCGGGAGAACATGTCGTCGGAGATGAAGGCCAGGTCCACCTCTCCCCGCTCCACATAGCCGTAGGATTCCAGGGAGTGGTACTGGTGAAAGGTGAGGCTGCTGGTCCCGTCCAGAAGAAACCGGCGAAAGACGGGGGCCAGGATGTAGGTGGACACGCTGCCCACTGAGGCCACCCGGAACACCTGGCTCTCCTCCCGCTGGGGGATGGTGCGGGCCTCCTCCCACAGGGAGAGCCAGTGCTCCGCCATGGGGACGAAGGCCCGGCCCTCCTGGGTGGGTTCCACGGTGCGGGCCCCCTTCCGCCGCTCCAGCAGGCGGAAGCCCAGCTCCTCCTCCAGGACCTGGACCCGGCGGCTCAGCGCCGGCTGGGTGATGAACAGGTTTTGAGCCGCCAGGGAGAAGCTCCCCGCCCGGACCACGGCCAGAAAGGCCCGGAGCTCCAGCTGTGTCATTGC
>CALXHS010000013.1 GCA_944388165.1 uncultured Gemmiger sp.
ACTACAATAACCGCAGAATCAAGATAAAACTAAAGGGCTTGCCGCCTGCTCTTCACAGACAACAAGCCCTTTCGGTTGCTTGAGCAATTTCTTCAAAAATATTGTCTAACTTTTCGGGGTCACTTCAGCGGGGGCTGTCCTTCCGGCTTTGTTGCTTTTTGGGGCGGGGAAAAATCACAGGCGGCAAAGCCCCTGCAGCGCCCGCACCGAGGTATCGGCGGTGACGTACAGGGAAACATCCAGCCCGGCACAGCACTTGGCCAGCGGCCTGCCGAAGAAGGCGAAGCTGCGGGTGATCTGCCCGCCCAGGCAGAGGCACTGGGGGCGGAACCCCTGCAAAAAGGGGCCGAGGGCGTCCGCCAGACGGGTGCCGAACTCCTCAAAGCAGGCCAGGGCGGCGGGGTCCCCCTGCTCACAGAGGGCGGCCAGCTGAGCGCCCTCCAAGGGCCGGCCCAGCCGTTGGGCGCACAGGGCCATCAGCCCCCGCTTGCTGATGTGGTCGTCGATGCAGCTGTCCAGGAAGGGAGCGGGGTAGATGTAGCCTCCGGCGGGGACGTTGGGGGCGCCTTCGGGGGCCAGCATGCCTCCCACGCCGAAGGCGCTGCCGCAGCCGGTGCCGATGCACACCGACAGCGACCGTTCACTGCCCGCCGCGCTGCCGTAGTGCATCTCTCCCAGGGCGAAGGCCGCCACGTCATTGATGAAGCGGATGTCCTGGGAGGATGCCAGCCGGTCCCGCAGCCGGGCGTAAAGCTCGTCGCGCAGGTTTACCTCATACAGAGCGTCGTACTTGTCCAGGCCCTGCAGCAGGCAGATGCCCTTTTCATAGTCGAAGGGCCCGGGGAAGGCCAGCCGCAGCCCGCCCAGCACCGGCGGGGTGCCCGCCGCGGCGTCCAGTTCCCGGAACACGGCGGCAAAATGGTCCAGCAGGGGTTCCCGGTCTTCCCCCGACCGGGCGGGAAAATGCCGCAGGGGGGCCAGCAGGGTGCCGCCGTCCACCGGGGCGCCCTTCAGTTCGGTCCCGCCCACGTCCAGACAAAGCAGGGGAGCAGCCATCACAATGCCTTCTTTCGGTTGGATTTGTCAGCCCCAGTATACCAGACGGCAGAATATATGTAAATACATATATTGAAAATGTGGCGAAGTATTTTGAATATGTATTGACAAATGCTCCCTTGCCCTCTATGCTGTAAGTACAACAACGGCAAGGAGGCTGGTTCTGTCATGTCCCATAGGAAAGAAGCAAATCCCGGACGTTATGTCATCTATCCCCGCATTGAGGTCAACTGCCCCGGTGCCCGGGTCAGCCAGGGCTTTGGCGCCATCGCGGCGGCGCTCACCGAAGCCATGGCGGGCAAAAAGGTGCTCTGTGTGGAGTGCTACCCCGGCGTGAACCAGGAAGAACTGGTGGCGGGGCTGGAGTCCCTGCACCCGGACCTGGTCATCCACAGCGACGACCTGGCCTTTGAGCCGGAAAAGCTGGATGCCGCCCTGGAAGCCGACCTGCTCCCCGACGACCCCGTCTTCGGCATTATGACGGTGCGCCGCATGAGGGATTTCTTCTATGCGGACAAGATCGCGGAAGCCCGCCGCCGCATCGAGACTGCCCAGGGCACCGTGCTGGTCTACGGCGTGGGGGCCTGCCTGGTCCACCCCGGCGACGTGCAGGTGGTGGCGGACATCACCCGTTGGGAGATCCAGCTGCGCTACCGCCGCGGCATGCCCAACTGGCGCACCGCCCAGACCGACCTGCCCAAGCTGAAAAAGTACAAGCGGGGCTTTTTTGCCGAATGGCGCTGGGCCGACCGGGAAAAAGACCACCTGCTCAACACCATGGATTTCTATCTGGACATGACCACCGAGGGCGAAGCCGCCATGGTGGACGGGTCTTTCTACCGGGAAGCCCTGCGCCAGACCGCCCGCCGTCCCTTCCGCATGGTGCCCTACTTTGACCCGGGCGTGTGGGGCGGCCACTGGATGAAGGACCACTTTGAACTGCCGGAAAACGGCAGCAACTATGCCTGGAGCTTTGACGGCGTGCCCGAAGAGAACAGCCTGCTGCTGGACTTCGGCGGCGCTCTCATCCAGACCCCCGCCCTCAATCTGGTGCTGCAGCAGCCCCGGGCCCTGCTGGGCGACGGCGTCCACGCCCGCTTCGGCAAGGAATTCCCCATCCGCTTCGACATGCTGGACACCGTGGGCGGGCAGAACCTCTCCCTGCAGGTGCACCCCCTCACCGAGTATATCCAGAACACCTTCAACATGCGCTATACCCAGGATGAAAGCTATTACATCCTGGATGCCGGGGAGAATGCCTCGGTGTGGCTGGGTGTGAAGGAAGGGGTAGACCCCGCCGCCATGGAGGCCGACCTGCGCCGCGCCCAGGCAGGGGAAGCACCCTTCCCGGCGGAAAAGTACATCAACAACATCCCGGTGAAAAAGCACGACCATGTGCTCATCCCGGCGGGCACCACCCACTGTTCCGGTGCGGGCACCATGGTGCTGGAGATCAGCGCCACCCCCTACATCTTCACCTTCAAGCTGTGGGACTGGGGCCGTCTGGACCTGGACGGCAAGCCCCGGCCCATCCACATCGACCACGGCATGGCCAACATCCAGTTTGACCGGGATACCAAGTGGGTCCACGAGAACCTGGTGGGCCAGACCAAAGTGCTGCGTCAGGACGAGACCGGCCTGGTGGAGCGCACCGGCCTGCATCAGCGGGAGTTCATCGACACCATCCGCTACACCACCACCGGCAGCATGCAGGTGGCGCGCAACGGCAGCGTCCACGTGCTGAACCTGGTGGATGGACAGCGTGCCTTCATCACCAGCCCGGCGGGGGCCTTTGCACCCTTTGAACTGCACTATGCCGAGACCTGCATCCTGCCCCAGGATGCGGGGGACTATGTCATCCAGTCCCCGGACGGCAGCGAGGTGAAGGTCATCGTTGCCGGCGTGCGCACCTGACCTTGCCTTTTTTCAAGGTCCTCTGGTATACTGAAGCAAAAGGGAAGGAGGCTGACCATGGCAAAAGCGCTGCATGAGCAGGCGGCGGAGTATATCCGCGCCCGCATCCAGTCGGGGGAGTATGCCCTGGGCAGCCGCATCCCCACCGAAAACGAACTCTGCGCCCTGCTGGGGGTCAGCCGGCCCACCCTGCGCCAGGCGCTGGATACCCTCACCCGGGAAGGGATCCTCTCCCGGGTCAAAGGGCGGGGCACCTTTGTGACCCAGCCCAAAGTTACCCACGAATCCACCAGCTTCATCACCGGCTACCGGGCCGAAAGCGAGCGCAGCCACCACACCGTCCGCACCAAGGTGGTGGACATCGGAGTCATCCGCGCCCCGGAAGCGGTATCCGCCGCCCTGGAACTGCCTGCGGGGGCCAAGGTCACCCGTCTGGTGCGGGTGCGCCACCTGGAGGGCTGCAACAACGACGCCCCGGTGGTGTACACCACCCTGTATGTGCCCTGCAAGTATTTCCCTGATATGGCCCGGCTGGATTTCACCGACCTTTCCTTTTATAGTGTATTGGCTGAGCGGGATCTGGACGTGCGCCGGGCCAGCCGTAAGCTGGAAGTGGTGCCTCCGCCCCCGGAAGTGGCCGCAGGGCTGCACCTGGGCCCCTTCGAACCTGCCGTCTATATCACTTCGGTGGGGCGGATGGCCAACGACCGGCCCATCGAGTACACCGAAAGCTATTATCCCGCCGCCAGCAGCCGCTTCCTCATCGAGGTGTGCCGCTGACCCCGCCTTTGATCAAACGCCCCCGCCCGGCGCTATGCCGGGCGGGGGCGTTCTTCCTTATTTATAGGGAGGAAAAAGAGGGAAAAGAGCCTGAAAAGGGAATTTCAAAAAAACTCAAAAAATCTGAAAAAAGGTGTTGACAAACGCTTGCGGAGGTGGTATTATAACTAAGCTGTCCCGCGAGGACAGCGCGCAGGACCTTGAAAATTGAACAAACCTGAAACTTGTGGAACCTTACAGTGTTTGGAAAAACACTATAATCAATAACAAAAAAACAAGTAATTCAACAGGACGCAAGCGATTGTGTCTGAGAAATTACAGTGATTTAACACTTTGTAAGTGATTGAATACCATTTATAAAGAGTTTGATCCTGGCTCAGGACGAACGCTGGCGGCGCGCCTAACACATGCAAGTCGAACGGAACTTGAGAGAGCTTGCTTTTTCAAGTTTAGTGGCGAACGGGTGAGTAACGCGTGAG
>CALXHS010000014.1 GCA_944388165.1 uncultured Gemmiger sp.
TTTGCCAGCTTCCGTTACGATTCCTTTATGCCAGAATTCTTTGCGCAATCCATACCCGAAATCGTGATGTTCTTCCATATCAACTTTTATATAGCCAATGGGATAATTGTCCTTTTTCAAACAGATAAAAGCCTTTAAGTTATGTATCCCAAAAGACCGCTATAGAGTGAAATAAAAGGTTCTGCTTTAGTTGTCGGTGCTGAAGCAGAACCTTTATTTATTAAATCGAGCAGGACTGCTAAGTACAATCCTGCTCGATTTAGCAACCAAATTTGTCGGCCGTTAATCTAGTGTGTTTCTGATACTTCCTTATTGGCGTTCACCAAACGGGAAGCCTGCTTTTTACTTGATGGGATGGCTCACTCGATGGTGATGGTCCAGGCAAAGGTCTTGCTTTCGCCGGGGTTCAGTTCCTCGTGCTTGCCTTTTTCGTTCACGCTGTTGGCCCAGCCGTTCCAGGGCTCCATGCAGACGAAGCTCTCGGCGTCCTGCTGCCACAGCACGCCCTTGCCGAAAGATTCTTCGTCAAAGGCCACGGTGACCTTATGGCTGTTGCCGGAATCGGTGAAGACCATGGGGCTCTTCACGCCGGTGAGCAGGCGGATGGAATCCGCAGAACCTTCCTTGCGGGTGAGGGTGATGGGCCCCGTCACCGCGGGCTGTTCGCCCTTGGCGTTCTCGGAGCAGGTGGCGGCGTTCACATCGAAGTTGACGTTCTCCAGCTTGCTGGCGGCGAAGTAGGGGTGGAAGCCCACGCTGAAAGGCATGGCCTTGTCCCCGGTGTTCTCCACGGTGAGGGCCAGGGTGGCGGCGGCGCCGCTGAGGGTGTAGCGCATGGTGAGCAGGAAGTCGAAGGGATAGACGAACTTGGTCAGGCCGTTGGGAGCCAGGGTCAGCTCGATGGCATCATCGTCCGCCTTCTTCACCTGCCAGGGCACCAGGTCGGCGAAACCGTGGATCTCCATGGGATAGGCCGCGCCGCCGAAGATGTGCACCCCGTCATCCGGCTTGCCGCAGTTGGGGAAGAGGATGGGGATGCCACAGCGGGGACGGTCGGTGGATTCAAAGTTCTTGTCCCGCAGCCAGAGGTACTCCTCCCCCGCCTTGGTGAAGCTGGTGGCCATGCCGCCCTTTTCGGGGGTGATGGTCAGGGCATAGTCGCCGTCGGTGAGGGTGAGGGTGGCGTAGCGCGCGCCGTATTTTTCGTAAGTGCCGTTGCTCAGGGTGGACATGGCAAAAGCCTCCTTTTTGATTTCCTGGTTCTATTTTACAGCATCACGCCGTCTTTGAAAATAGAAATTTCCCGGAAACCTTTCTCCTCGGCCCTGGTCTTTTTGCCGGAAGCCACTTCCAGCACCAGGTCGTACAGACCCTGGGCGGTCTCGTCGATGGTCTTTTCGCCGTCGGCGATGACGCCGGTGTTGTAGTCGATCCAGTTGGCCTTCTTGGCGGCCAGCTGGCTGTTGGTGGCCACCTTCAGGGTGGGGGCGGGAGCGCCGAAGGGAGTGCCGCGGCCGGTGCTGAACAGAATCAGGTGGGCGCCCGCAGCGGTGAGGGCGGTGGCGGAGACCAGGTCGTTGCCCGGGCCGTAGAGCATGTTCAGGCCCTTGGCGGTGACGGCGTCGCCGTAGCCGATGACGTCCATGATGGGGGCGGAACCGCCCTTCTGGACGCAGCCGCAGGACTTGTCTTCCAGGGTGGTGATGCCGCCCTGCTTGTTGCCCGGGCTGGGATTTTCGTAGACCACTTCGTTGTGGGCGATGAAGTATTCCTTGAAGCCGTTGATCATCTCCACGGCCTTGTGGAACACTTCCTCGTTCTGGCAGCGGTCCATGAGGAAGCCCTCGGCGCCGAACATTTCGGGCACTTCGGTGAGGACGGTGGAGCCGCCCCGGGCCACCAGCATATCGCTGAACCGGCCGATGGTGGGGTTGGCGGTGATGCCGGAAAGGCCGTCGGAACCGCCGCACTTCATGCCAACCACCAGTTCGCTGGCGGGGATGGGTTCACGCTGGAACTGCCCGGCGTAGGCGGCCAGTTCTTTCAGGATATCACGGCCGGCGGCCAGTTCGTCTTCCACGTCCTGGCAGGTGAGGAACTTCACCCGGTCGGGGTCGTATTCGCCCAATTCGGCCACAAACTGGTCGTGGGTCAGGTTCTCGCAGCCCAGACTGAGCACCAGAACCGCCGCCGCGTTGGGGTGGCGGACCAGGGCCGCCAGCAGTTTGCGGGTCTGGGCGTGGTCATGGCCGGTCTGGGAGCAGCCGAAGGGATGGGTGAAGGTGTACAGGCCGTCGATGGTGCCGGTGACCAGGTCCTGGTTTTCCCGCACCAGGGTCTTGGCGCAGTCTTTGACGCAGCCCACGGTGGGGATGATCCAGATCTCGTTGCGGATGGCGGCGCGGCCGTCCTTGCGGCGGAAGCCCAGGAAGGTCTCGGGTTCCACCGGGGCGGGGAACACCAGCTTGGGGTTGTAGGTGTATTCGATCTCGCCGGAGAGGTTGGTCTTGACGTTGTGGGTGTGCATCCAGCAGCCGGGTTCGGCGTCGGCGGTGGCGTGGCCGATGGCAAAGCCGTATTTCACCACGTTGTCCCCTTCTTTGATGGGACGGATGGCCATTTTGTGGCCCTGGGGGATGTCTTCGACAGCGGTGATGCTGCCCACGCCTTCCACGGGCACTTCGGTGCCTTTGGCGATGGGATGCAGCGCCACCACCACATTGTCGTTGGGATGGATGTGGATGGTCAGCGGCATGGTTGAGCCTCCTTTAGTAAAAAAGCGTCGGGACCGAAGCCACGCTCCGGCCCCGACGGCGGTTTGTTTTGGAAGGGACTATTCCGGAAAGAAGCAGCCCGCGGGAAATGGTTTAAAATCCATTCCTTGTTCACCGGGCCCCAGCCCGGTGAATAGGCCGTCGTAAGGTGGCCGCATCTCAGTGGGGCAGGGGTTCTCACCCAACCATTGGCCGCTTTTCGCGGCCAGCCCATTTCGGAATCAACACTTCGTGTTGTTTTTTGTGTCGTGCAAGGCACGCCACAAAAAGCCCGCAGCCCTGGTCGGCGTCCACCGCATCGAAACGGTGGCGCTTTTTCGCTTCCTTTTTGGCGTCAAAAAGGAAGGACATTCCGGCAGATTGCCGTTTGCGGCTTACAGGCAGGCAGCGTACGCAGCCTTGGCGCCTTCGGTGCGGATTTTGGTCAGGTTCTTGACGGTGACTTCCTCGAAGCCGGGCACGGCGGTCAGGTCCTGGCCCCACATCTGCTCGTTGG
>CALXHS010000015.1 GCA_944388165.1 uncultured Gemmiger sp.
GAACTTCGAGTTCAAGCTGCAGCAGGCGGAACGCTGGAAGCGGGACGCCGAAGCACTGGACCCTTCCATTCAGTAGGAGGTTTTTCTGATGGCAAAGCAGTATGATTATCTCATCGTCGGCGCCGGTCTGTTCGGCGCGGTGTTCGCCCACGAAGCCACCAAGGCCGGCCGCACCTGCCTGGTGATCGACAAGCGGGACCACATCGCCGGCAACATCTACACCGAGAACGTGGAGGGCATCAACGTCCACCGCTATGGCGCCCATATCTTCCATACCAACGATAAAAAGGTGTGGGATTATGTGAACCGGTTCGCCGTGTTCAACCGCTACACCAACTCCCCCGTGGCCAACTACAAGGGCGAGCTGAACAACATACCCTTCAACATGAACACCTTCAACAAGATGTGGGGCGTGGTCACCCCCGCCGAGGCCCAGGCCAAGATCGAGGAACAGCGGGCGGCTCATTTCACCGCCGAGCCCAAGAACCTGGAAGAGCAGGCCATCAACCTGGTGGGCACCGACATCTATGAGAAGCTGGTCAAGGGCTACACCGAAAAGCAGTGGGGCCGTCCCTGTGACCAGCTGCCCGCCTTCATCATCAAGCGGCTGCCGGTGCGCCTGACCTTCGACAACAACTACTTCAACGCTCTGTATCAGGGCATCCCCAACGGCGGCTATACCGCTATGGTGGAAAAGATGCTGGCCGGCATCGAGGTACGCCTGGGCGTGAACTACCTGAAGGACAAGGCCGAGCTGGACGCCCTGGCCGGCCGGGTCATCTACACCGGTCCCATCGACGCCTACTTCGACTATGCTCTGGGTGCGCTGCAGTACCGCAGCGTCCGATTCGAGACCGAACTGCTGGACTGCCCCAACTACCAGGGCAACGCGGTCATCAACTACACCGACGCCGAGACCCCCTACACCCGCATCATCGAGCACAAGCACTTTGAGTTCGGTTCCACCGAGCCCGGCACCAAGACGGTCATCAGCCGGGAATATTCGGCGGAGTGGAAGCCTGGCGACGAGCCTTACTATCCGGTCAACGACGAGCAGAACAACGCCCTGTATGCACGCTACAAGGCGATGGCCGACGCCGAGCCCCATGTGGTTTTCGGCGGCCGACTGGGCGAATACCGCTACTACGACATGGACAAGGTCATCGAGAGCGCTCTGGAATGTGTCCGGGTGCAGCTGGACAAGATCAACCAGTACGGCCAGTGATGCCTTTCTGAAATTTTCACACAACCGGCGGCAGCCCCGTATCCATGGGGCTGCCGTCGGTTTTTCTCGGGGACGGCGGGCGATAAAAATTTGATTTTTGTGCTGTGTTACGGTACAATAAAGACTGTATGAGTATGCGCGGGTTGCCCGCGCGGGAAAGAGTATATAAGGATAAAGGAATTTTGCCATGCAAACAAAACTGAGCGTGTCGGTCCTTTCGGCCGACCTGGCCAACCTGGCCCAGCAGAGCCGCGCCGCCCTGGACGCGGGCGCGGACATGCTGCACATTGATGTGATGGACGGGCATTTTGTGCCCAACATCAGCTACGGTGCCCCGGTGCTCAAATGCCTGCACCGCGCTTTGCCCGATGCCTTCTATGACGTTCACCTGATGATCGAGGATCCGGCCTTCTACGCCAAGGACTTTGCCGCGGCGGGGGCCGACCTCATCACCGTTCACCTGGAAGCTGAGGGGGTGCGCAAGGACCCCCGGGCGGTGCTGCGCACCATCCGGGAACTGGGCTGCCGCACCGGGCTGAGCATCCGCCCCGGCACCCCGGTGGAGGAACTGTTCGACTATCTGGATGATGTGGATCTGGTGCTCATCATGAGTGTGGAACCCGGTTTCGGCGGGCAGGCCTTCCTGCCCGGCACCCCCGAGCGCCTGGCAGCCGTGCGGGCGGAACTGGACCGCCGGGGCCTTTCGGTGATGCTGCAGGTGGACGGCGGCGTCAACACCCAGACCGCGCCCCTGTGCACCCGGGCCGGGGCCGATGTCCTGGTGGTGGGCAGCGCCCTGTACAACGCACCCGATATGTCCGCCATGGCGGCGGGCATCCACGCCTTATAAGCAACCGCGGCCCGTCTGCCGGGCAGCAAAGGAGAGCTCATGCCAAACCGAAACAAAATCGAGCGCAGCGCCAACTATAATTATTATGCAGATATTTTGTGGTGCTGTGTGCCGCTGATGGCCATGGCCTGGTTTTTCTATGGCCCCCGGCCCATCCTGCTCATGCTGGTGGGCCTGTTCACCGCTTACGTGTGCGACTGCCTGGTCACCCCGCTGCACGGGGCAGGGTATCGTCCCCACGAACCGTCCAGCGAATGTTTTGCCGCCCTCATCGTGCTAATGATGCCAGCGTCGGTGTCCTACTTCATGGTGGTGGCCGCGGTCATCGTGGCGGTACTGGTCAAGGAGACCTTCGGCGGTGAAGGCCACTATCCCTTCCATCCCGCGGCGGCGGGCGTGGCGGTGGCGGCCCTTTCCTGGCCGGACCAGCTCACCCGTTATCCCACCCCGGGCACCGTTCTGCCTTTGTGGGGCAACACCACCGATACCCTCACCACCGGTATGAACACCACTCTGTCCGGCGGCGGTCTGCCTTCCGCCACCACCATGAATCTGCTCACCGGCAACGTGGTGGGACCTTTGGGCACCGGGGCATTTCTGGTCATTGGGGCCTGCGGGCTGTTTCTGCTCTGCCGGGGCCATCTGAAGCTGTCCACGTTGCTGCCGTATCTCATCGTCTGCGTGGCGGTGCCCTGGCTGCTGCCCAACCTGAACGACCTGCCCACGTTCAGCTTCCCCTGGGAGTTCGTGCGTCAGCGCGTCTATCTGGAAAAATTCATCATCCTCACCGGCGGTATGGCCTTCGGCGGGGTGTTCCTGATCTGTGAACCTGTTACCCAGCCCAACCGTTTTACCAGCCGTGTGATCTACGGCCTGCTGCTGGGCCTGGCCACCACCGTGTTCCGCTATAACACCGTCTACGAGGTGGGCGTCTGCTTTGCATTGCTCATCGTGGGTGCCGTGCCGGAATGGCTGGACCGCGTATCCCGCCGTGCCGAGCGCATGAAGTTTATGAAGAAGGAGGCGAAACGGATTGCAAAACGAGCAAAACCGGAAATCCTCTAAACCCGCCGGGCGTCCGGTCCGTAAGAAAAAGAACCAGCCGGAACAGTCCCAGACCGTTATCATTCCCCAGATTTCTCCCGAAGTGCTGGAACGTGCCCGCTGCGCTGCTGCCGAGGGCAAGACTCCCCAGCAGATCGACCAGGAGGCCGCCCAGGCTGCTGCCGAACAGGCAGCCCAGACCCAGGCCGCCCCGGCGGAAGCTGTCCGTCCCGCCCCTCAGCCCAAACCCAGCCGCCCCGCCCGCAAGACCCGGGCAGAGGCCGAAGCCGAACTGGCCCAGAACATCCACGACGATCACCTGTGGCTGAACAACCCGGTCATGGTCCGCGGCCTGGGCCTGGCGCCCATTGTGGCCATGGCCAGTGACGGCGACCGCGCGCTGATGCTCTGCGTGCTGTCCATTCTGCTGCTCACCGCCACCCGCATGCTGGCGGTGGCCATCTGCCACATCACAGGCAACCGTTTCCGCCCCGTGGTGTACGCCTATTCCGCCGCCCTCATCTATATCCCGGTGTACATCCTCATGTACAATATCTTCGGCAACAACCTGTCCATTATGGGTATCTATCTGCCCATGATGGTGGTGGAGCCGGTCATTATCAAACGTATGGAAGCCACCGAGCTGGAATCCATCGGCGAGGCGTTCCGCCGCGGCATCAACAACACCGTGGGCCTCTGTGTGGCCATTATGCTGGTGGGCGTCCTGCGGGAACTGCTGGCTTACGGCACCGTTTTTGAAAATCCGGTTCTGTCGGTGGGGCTGCTGCCTCTGGCCGCCCAGCCCGCCGGCGGTTTCCTGCTGCTGGGCCTGATCGCCGCCGGCTGGACCGCTGTGGGCAATGCCTATGTGCATTATAAACAGGAGGAGGTGCGTCACCTGTATGCTGACCGCAAGCACTGATCTGACGGTTTTCCAGGGCGTGGCGCAGTTCATCTCCTATGCCATCCTGGCCATCTTTGCGGAAAACGTGGTTTTCTCCCGGGCCATGGGCGTGTCCCGCCTGATCAAGCTGGTGGGCGACCCCGACGTGCGTACCTGGCAGTACTGCACCCCCGTGATTCTGGTGCAGCTGCTCAGTGCCCCCCTGGGCTGGGCCTGCATGGTCTATGTCTCCCCGGTGGTGCGGGATGCTTTGCCGGAATGGCTGCCCCTCGCCGCACTTCGTCCCATTCTGTATCTGACCTGCGCGGTCATTGCCATGGGCGTGGTGTGGTTGCTGCTGGCTTTCCTGCCGGCGGCCCACCGTGCGGCCTGCCGGGAACAGCTGCCCCTGGCCACCTGCACCTGCAGTGTGCTGGGTACCTTGCTGCTGTGCGCCAACCAGAACTATGACCTGCTGCAAAGCACCGCTTTCGGCTTCGGCAGCGGTGTGGGCTACCTGTTTGCCGTGCTGGTGGTGGACGAAGGCCGCCGCCGTCTGGGCAGTAAGGACGTGCCCGCCATCTTCCGCGGCCTGCCCAGCTCGCTGATTTATATCGGCATCCTGTCCCTGGCCATCTATGGCCTGGTGGGGCATGGCGTGGCACGGTAAAGCCATCGCTATCTTGATTTGATCGGAGTTGATATCCATGTCCAACTGCTTTCTGCCGGCGGATATCCTGCTGCCCCCGGCATCGGTCCCTCTGGACCCCTGGGCCAGCATTGCGGTAGACCAGTTCACCTCCCAGCCGGAATATTGGCAGCGGGCGGAGGAACTGGCCGCCGGGCAGCCCAGCACCCTGCACATCGTTCTGCCCGAAGCCTATCTGGGCACCCCCGGGCAGGCAGAACGGCTGGCGCAGATCCGGGCTGCCATGACCGAATACCGCCGCAGCCTGCTCACCCGCACCGTGCACGGGTATGTGTATGTGGAGCGCACCCAGATGGACGGTACCGTCCGCCAGGGTCTGGTGGGCATGGTGGACCTGGAAACCTACAGCTACGAAAAAGGCGCCAAGACCGCCATCCGTCCCAGTGAGAACACAGTGGTGGAGCGCATTCCGCCCCGGCTGGCCATCCGCCGGGGAGCCGAACTGGAAACCCCCCATGTGATGATGCTGGCCGACGACGAAGCCTGCACCCTCATTGAGCCCATCGGCCGCTGCAAGGACAGCCTGCCCCTTCTCTATGACGGGGACCTGATGCTGGGCGGCGGCCATCTGGCCGGCTGGGCGGTGGAAGACCCCGCCCTCATCGGCCAGATCGACGCTGCCCTGGCCGCGCTGGGGGACGCCGACGCCTTTGCCGCCCGCTGGCCCGCTGCTGCCGGGCAGCCGCCCATGGTGCTGGCAGTGGGGGATGGCAACCACTCTCTGGCCACCGCCAAAGCCTGCTGGGAGGAACTGAAAGCCACCCTCACCCCCGAGGAACAAGCCAGCCACCCCGCCCGCTACTGCCTGGCGGAGGTTTGCAACGTCCATTCTCCCGCCATCGAGATCGAACCCATCCACCGGGTGGTGTTCGGCATGGATGCCGGGGCTTTGTGCAAAGCCATGGATACCTGGCTGGCGGCCAGTGGGGGAGAGGAAACCGCCCCGGCGCAGACCTTCACCGTCTGCGGCCCGTCTTTCACCAGGGACTATACCCTGACCCGGGCGCCCCGGCCGCTGGCTGTGGGCACGGTGGAAGCCTTCCTCACCGACCTGTGTGCCGACGGCCGCTGCCGCGTGGACTATATCCACGGGGAGGATGCTGCCCGCAGCCTGGCAGGGGAGAACGCCGCCGCCATCCTGCTGCCGCCCTTTGAGAAGGCGGACCTGTTCCGGGGCGTGGTGCTGGGCGGAGTGCTGCCCCGCAAGACCTTCAGCATGGGTCACGCCGAGGAAAAACGCTACTATAACGAATGCCGCGCCCTGGTGTAAGGGCCCGGTTTTGGAGAACCCATTGCAGGAAGAAGAGGAATGAGCATGCCGAACAACAAACCCGCCCAACCCCAGCAGAATCAGAATAAGGAGAAAGCCTCCGGCGAACAGGAACAGCACCGCCGCCGTCGCCGCCGTTCCCGCGGCGGGCAAGGTGGTGCCCAGCAGGGCCAGGCCGCAGCCAAGACGGCCCAGCAGCCCCAGGGCAAAAACGCCCCTGCCGCCGAGAAGAACGCCCCCGCCAAAAAGAGCCGGGGCGGCCAGAATAACGGGCAGAACAACGGCCAGACCGGCAGCCAGAACAATAACGGCCGCCGCCAGCCGCAGAAGCCCCAGGAACCCAAGAACCAGCGCCGTACCGGGACGGAACAACAGCAGCGTCCTGCCCGTCAGCCGGAAAATCAGCCCGGCCGCCGGGCCAATGCCTCCCGTCCCCGCCGGGAATCCCAGGCGGAGGATGTGGGCCTGCTGCTCATCACCCGCCGCCCGCCCAAGCAGAAGTTTGCCAATTTTGAAGAGTACATTGCTGCCCACGGCGGCGTGACCGTGCCGGTGGAGGGGGACACTGTGCCCGCCGAGACCCCGGCTGACGCCGAATGAACGCCGCACTGGCAGCCGGGCTGCGCTGCCCGGTGTGCGGCGGTGCCCTGGGTGTGTGGGGGACCTCTCTGCGCTGCGCCAAAAACCACAGCTTTGATATTGCCAAGGAAGGCTATGTGAACCTGCTGCCCATCCAGAAACGCCACGCCGCCGACCCCGGCGACGGCAAGGCTATGGTGGCCGCCCGCCGGGCCTTTCTGCAAAGCGGCGGGTATGATGCCTTCCGCCATGCCCTGGCACAGCTCTGCCTGCAAGCCGGAAAAGAAACGCCCAACATCGTGGACGCCGGCTGCGGGGAAGGCAGCTACGACCGCACGGTGCTGGACGCCTTTGCCGCTGCCGGACGGCAGGTCAACCTCATCGGGTTCGACCTGTCTAAGCCCGCCGTGCGCCTGGCGGCCAAGCTGGCGCCCCAGGGTGCCTTTGCGGTGGGGGGCAGTTTCTGCGCCCCGGTGGCCGACGGCTGGGCGGATATCCTCCTGAACGTCTTTTCGCCCTTTGCGGCGGCGGAGTTTTCCCGTATGCTGCGCCCGGGCGGGCTGCTGATCTACGCGGTGCCCACCCCGCGGCATCTGTTCGGGCTGAAAGAGATCCTGTACGACCAGCCCTATGAAAATCCGGCGGTGCGCACCGAATATCCGGGTTTTGTGCAGGAAGATGAGCGAATCGTCACCGACACCATCACCCTGAACAACGCCATGGCCCAGGCGCTGTTCACCATGACCCCCTACTACTTCAACACCCCGCCGGAAGGCGCGGCCCGCCTGGCCGCCTGCCCGGAACTGACCACCGAGATCGGTTTCAGGTTCCTGTTGTACCGCCGGGAAAACACCTGATCCAAGGCCCCTGCCAGGGGCCTTTTTTCTTTGCCGAAGCGCCATTTACAAAGCCCTGGTTTTGGGCTACAATGGCAGCATGGCCCCGCTTTTGGCGGGACGAAAGGAAGTGTTCCCATGCAGACTGAAGAAAAACGCCAGCAGATCCCCAACAGCATCGGCCGGGCCGTATTCGTGGCCCTGTCCTTTCTTTTGCAGGTGGGGTGGATCCTGGGCTTTGCCCTGTACCTGACCCGGTACTATGCTATCATCCAGCTGGCGTCCAGTCTGCTGGCATTGCTGCTGGTCTTTTCGGTGTACGGCCGCAACATGAACTCCGCCTTCCGCCTCAGCTGGATCATCGTGATCCTGCTTTTCCCGGTATTGGGGGCGTGCCTGTATCTGCTGTTCGGCCACCCGGTGGCCCTGTGGCCACTGCGCCGACGGTTCCGCGCCGCCGACCTGGCCCTGGAACCCGCCCGCCGCCGGGAGGTGGAAGCGGGACGCCCCAACACCGAAACCCTCCGCCGCGCAGACCCCGCCCTGGCCGGGCAGGTGACCTATCTGCAGGATACCGCCGGTTATCCCGTCTACCGCAACACCGAGGTGCGGTTTTACGGCGACACCAACCAGGCCCTGGAAGCCCAGAAGGAAGCTTTGCGGGGGGCGCAGCAGTTCATTTTCATGGAATACCACGCCATTGAGGATTCCACCGCCTGGCAAGGTCTGGAGGAAATTCTGGCAGAACGGGCCGCCGCCGGGGTGGATGTGCGGGTGTTTTACGACGATGTGGGCAGCATGGGCTTTATCAGCCCGCCTTTTGCCCGACGGCTGCGGGAACGGGGCATCCAGTGCCGGGTGTTCAACCCCCTGGTGCCTGCCATGAACATCATCATGAACAACCGGGACCACCGCAAGATCACGGTGGTGGACGGCAAGATCGGCTTTACCGGCGGGTATAACCTGGCGGATGAATACTTCAACCTCACCCACCCCTACGGCCAGTGGAAGGACACCGGCCTGCGGCTGGAAGGGGAGGCCGTCCGCGGCCTGACCCTGATCTTTCTGCAGATGTGGGGCGCCACTCAGAAGGACCCCATCGACCCCGAACCCTTCCTGAGACCGGCGCATTCCCCAGGACCTTCCGAAGCCGTGGTGGTGCCCTATGCCGATACCCCTCTGGACGAGGAACCGGTGGGGGAAAATGTGTACATCAATCTCATCAGCCACGCCGATGAATACGTGTACCTGACCACCCCGTATCTCATCATCAGTGACGAGATGCAGCGGGCGCTGACCCTGGCCGCCCGCCGGGGTGTGGACGTGCGCATCGTTACCCCCGGCATCCCGGACAAAAAGATGGTGTTCCGGGTCACCCGCAGCCACTATGCCCGTCTGGCAGCCCACGGGGTGCGTATCTTTGAATTTACCCCCGGTTTTATCCACGCCAAACAGGCGGTGGCCGACGGAAAAGCCGCGGTGGTGGGCACCATCAATCTGGATTACCGCAGTCTGTATCTCCACTTCGAAAACGCCTGCTGGTTCAGCGGCTGCGAAGGGGTGGGGGACGTGAAAGCCGACTTTGAAGACCTGTTTGCCCAGAGCCGGGAAGTCACCGGGCAGTACCGGGTGCGCACGGTGGCGGTGCGCGGTCTGGACTGCCTGCTGCGCCTGTTCAGCCCCCTGATGTGATAAAACAGCAACGGCGGAGACCCTGTCACGGGTTCTCCGCCGTTTTTGCGTGGATTTTGGGTCAGTAATCTTCTTCTTCCGTCTTGTCGGACATCTCAAACCACTCCCGGTCTTCCTCTTCGGTGGTCTCGTCCTCCTCAACGGTGTCCATCTGCCCCGGTTCGGTGGGGACCATGCCGGGCATCATGCCGGGGAGCATGTCGCTGCCTTCCATGATATCGGTCCAGAAATCGTCCTGTTCGCTTTCGGCGCCTTTGGGGCCGTACGGTGCATGATACATAAACGGTTGCCTCCTTTTTGCATAAGGCCGGGCCTGTTTGCCCAAGCTATGGTTACATTTTGCAGCAAAGAGGTGTCCTTTATGCACAAACGCCGCGGACTTTTTTTTCAGAGCCTGGTCCTGACCTTGCTTCTGGTCATTCCCATGATGGGCATGGTGGTCTTTTTTGCGTCTCAGCGTACCGAACAGCAGATGCTTCAGCAGGCGGCCGCCGGGCAGACGATGGTCAGCGAACCGGCAGGGGCGCGCAACACCCACCGGCTGCTGCTGGCGGTCCAGGCCGAGTCTCCGGCCTTTCTGCTGCTGCGGCTGGACGGCCCCCAACAGGCGGCGATCTTCTGCGCGCTGCCCGGGGAACTGGAACTGAAAGCGCCTTCCGGCACCACCACACTGGGGGACTGCTACCTCACCGCCGGTCCCGCCCGGGCGTCGGAACTGCTGACCGATACCCTGGGCGTCGCCCCCGATGCCTATCTGGCTGCTACCGCCAACACCTTTGCGTCCATCTGGGGGGAGGATGCGGATATCCGTTTTGATACCGCCTCGGTGCTCAGCGCCGAGGAACGCAAGGAACTGGACTGCGCCGAAGAGACGGTGCTGGAACTGACCCCCGCCCAGGGAACGGAGTTCCTGGAGCAGGCGGCCAAATTGCCGGGGCAGCAGCCCGCGGCAATGGCCAAGGTCCGGGGGGCGCTGTGGGCGGCTTTCTTCCGCCAGAATCCCCAGCATCTGGCCACACTGGCGGACGGGGTGCGGGGGGCCAGCAGCCAGACCCTCACCGACCTGCGGGCCCAGGACCTGTATGACCTGGAAGATACCCTCACCTGGCTTTCCACCGCCACCGGCTACCATGTGGATTATCAGACACTGGAACTGAGCAGGACCGCCGGGGGCTGGCAGCTCACCGCCGACGACCTGGAACTGGTGCAAACTCTGCTGGAAGGGGGCAGCGCGGCGGAATAAAGGCTCACGCCCCGCCCCAGGCCCGGCCCAGGGCAGCCGCCACGGCGGGAATGTCCTCGCTGCGCAGGGCGGCATAGCCCGCCACCACCGTGTCGGGGCGGCAGGTCTCGGGGCGGGCCATATAGTATTCACTCAGCCCCCGCAGCTGCACTCCCTGGGCCTGGGCGGCGGCAACCATGGCCTGTTCACCCCCGGCGCCGGGCAGGGTCAGCAGAAAATGCAGTCCCGAATGGGTGCCCCCCAGCGCCAGGTGGGGGCCCAGTTCGGCGCGCAGGGCGGCGGCGAAGGTCTCCATCCGCCGCTTGTAGGCCAGGCGCATGCGGGCAATGTGCCGGGTAAAATGCCCCTGGGCCATGAACCGGCACAGGGTCTGCTGTTCAAACCGGCTGACGGTATTGGCGTACACAGCAAAGTCCCGGCGGTAGCGTTCCGGCAGGTCGGGGGGCAGCACCATGCAGGCAATACGGATGCCGGGGGCCAGGCTTTTGGAGAAGGTGGTCAGATACACCACCGGCCCGCCCTGCCCTGCCATCCCTTGCAGGCTGGGCAAAGGCCGGGTGCTGAACCGGAATTCCGAGTCGTAGTCGTCTTCCAGAATATACCGCCCCGGCGCGGCGGCGGCCCAGGCCAGCAGCTGGGCCCGGCGGGGGGCGGGCATGGTCACCCCGGTGGGGAAGTGGTGGCTGGGGGTCACGTAACACAGGTTGGCCCCGCTTTCTTCCAGCCCCGCCACCGGCAGACCGTGGCGGTCAATGTCCACCAGACGGCAGGGGATACCGCTGTTTTCCAAAATGGTGCGGGTGCGGGAATAGCCGGGATTTTCCACAGCGGCCACCGACCCCGCAAAGAGATGGGCCACGCATCCCAGCAGATACTCGATGCCCGCGCCCACAATGACCTGTTCCGGGGTGCACACCACCCCGCGGTAGGCCGCCAGATACCGGGCGATCTCCGCCCGCAGGTCCTCGTCCCCCTGCATGGGGCCGCGCTGCAATAGTTCCGGCGCCTGATACAGCAGTTCCTTCTGGATGCGTCCCCAGCTGCGGGCGGGGAACAGCTGGGTGTCGATGCTGCCGGTGGAAAGATCATACCGGGGCGCCGGGGTCTGAGCCGGGGCGGCGTCCGGCACCTGGGGCGCCGGGGCGGCAGGGGCCGGGCAGAGCATGCCCCCGGTGTCCTGTACATAAAACCCGCTGCGGGGCCGCGCTTCGGCCAGGCCCTCGGCGGCCAGCATCTGATAGGCCGCATCCACCGTATTCACGCTTACCCCCAGCTGGTTGGCCATAGTGCGCCGCCCCGGCAAGGGGCTGCCCGGGGCCAGTTCGCTGCTGCGGATCTGGGCGGCCAGCTGGGCATACAGCTGTTCGTACAGGGGCGTGCGGTTCTGGGCAGATAAGGTGATCACAAGTTTCCCTCCCTTGAATTGGATAAACTGGCCCCATGAAAAATTCAAATTCTGGATATTCACACAAGGCCAGAAACGATTATAATGAGAGCATACCCCGGCGGGGTGCAATTGTCAAGCCGCCGGGAGTTTCAACGCCTTTCCGGTACAGGCGCCGTGCGGGGAGGGCTAAGAGGGGAGAGTTTTTCTATGCAGCCTGCCATGATCTGGCTTTTGTTTTTCTGTGTGGTGGCCTTCACCCTGGTGTTCGCCGCTTTGTCCCGCACCCGGTTCACGGTGCAGAAGATCGCCGTCATCGGCGTGATGGCCGCCCTCAGCTTTGTGGCCTATGAGTTCTTCCGCATCCCCAACGTGCTGGGTACCGGTTCCTCCTTCCATCTGGGCAACACTTTCACCGCCCTCACCGCCATGCTGCTGGACGGCGTTTCCGGCGGTCTGGCCGGTGCCATCGGCCTGTCCCTGGCGGATATCGTGGCCGGGGACCCGGGCTATGCGGTCACCACCTTCCTGCTCAAGTTCATCATCGGTCTGGTGTGTGGTGCTGCCAGCCACCGTCTGTTCCACCTGGCCGACCGTCACCCCGACCGAAAGAAAGGCCCGGACCTGAAGTATCTGTCCATGGTCACCGGCAGTGCCTTCAGCGGTCTGCTGGTCAACGTCTTCACCGACCCCTTCATCGGCTATTTCCGCAACCGCTACATCTTCGGGCAGGATGTGGAACTGGCCTCGGTGGTGGCCAAGGTGGCCAGCGGCGTCACCCTGGTGAACTCCCTGCTGTCCACCGTCTGCGCGGTGGCGCTGTACCTGGCCCTGCGCCCGGCCCTGGAAAAGGCCCGTCTGCTGCCCGGCACCCGCCGCATGCACGCCTGAACAACACAAAGCAAAACGCCGGACCCTGCAAAAGGGCCCGGCGCTTTTTCTGTGCGGGATCAGTTCCCCGGCTTGGCGGTGATGCGGTCGGTGATCTCATCCAGCGCCGACATCACTTCCTCGGCGCCGAATTTCTGCTGGTTCTCCATGTAGGCGTAATAAGCCCCCTGTACCTGATAGGTCAGCAGGATGTTGAACCGGGCGTCTTCCCGTGTCCCGGGCATCAGGGAAAAGATATGTTCCTTGATGCCCCGCTCAATGCGGATGGGCAGCACCGCCGCCTGTGTGCCGGAAAACAGGATGTTGGTCAGGTTTTCGTGGGCGATGAAGGCGGAAAACAGATCCCGGGTGAACCGCTTGCGGTCGGTGAGAAAGCTGTCCGGTTTTTCCAGGCTGTCCAGCAAAGAGCGGATGACCTCGTTCTGCATCTGTTCCGAAAGATCGTACACGTCGTGGTAATGCAGGTAGAAGGTGGCTTTGCTGATCTGGGCCAGTTCGGCCAGTTCCTTCACCGTGATGCGCTCCAGCGGTTTACGGGCCCGCAGCTGCAGAAATGCATTGCGGATACTCTGCCGTGTTTTTTTCTCTCTCAGATCCATGGTCTGCTCCCTCACTTGTCGATTTTGCAAAACCGTCCAGTATTGTACCCTTTCGCAAAACCGCAGATGGTTTTGCCCTCCGGGCTCTGCTATATTGATTATAGTAAAATATTAGACGATAGTCAATTAGCCGGGAGGGGACCTTATGGACTTTTACGGATTCTATACCGGGCAGATGTTTGATGCCTATGAATTTTTAGGGGCGCATCCTGTTCTGGGGGGCACGGTGTTCCGCACCTTTGCCCCCGGTGCGGCAGGGGTGGACCTGCTGCTGAACGGACAGCCCCGCCCCATGCAGAAGATGGGGGACGGCAACTTCTACGAACTGACGGTGCCGGATGCACCCCCGGGCACCCCTTACGAATACCGCATCTACACCCGGGACGGCGGGTACACCGACCACTGCGACCCTTACGGTTTCGGCATGGAACTGCGCCCGGCCCACCGTTCCATCGTGCGGGACCTGAACGAATACACCTTCACCGATTCCCGTTGGATGCGCAGCCGCAGCGACCGCCGCAGCGGCCCGCTGAATATCTACGAGATGCACCTGGGCTCCTGGCGGCGCAAGCCGGACGGCGGGGTGTATACCTACGATGAACTGGCAGAACCTCTGGCGGATTATCTCTGCGAGAGCGGCTACAATTATGTGGAGTTCCTGCCCTTGGCGGAGCATCCCTGTGACGAAAGCTGGGGCTACCAGATCACCGGCTTTTTCGCCCCCACCAGCCGGTACGGCACCGCCGCCCAGCTGATGGCGCTGGTGGATACGCTGCACCGCCGGGGCATCGGGGTCATTCTGGATTTTGTGCCCGCCCATTTTGCCCTGGACCCCTACGCCCTCATCAAGTACGACGGCACCGCTCTGTATGAGTATCCTCATCAGGATGTGGGGGTCAGCGAATGGGGCAGCTGCAACTTCATGCACTCCCGGGGGGAGGTGCGCAGCTTCCTGCAGTCGGCGGGGCATTACTGGATGGAAAAATTCCACTTCGACGGCCTGCGGTATGACGCCATCAGCCGTATCATCTACTGGCAAGGAGATGAACGCCGTGGCGTGAACGGCAACGGCGTGGAGTTTTTGCGCACCATGAACCGGGGGCTGAAACAGCGTCACCCCGGCTGCATCCTGGCGGCGGAGGATTCCACCAGCTTCGAGGGCGTCACCCGCCCGGCGGAGCAGGGGGGACTGGGCTTTGACTACAAGTGGGACCTGGGCTGGATGCACGACACCCTCTCTTTCATGCAGACCGACCCCGTCTACCGCCCGGACAACTACCACAAGCTGACCTTCTCCATGATGTATTATTATAAGGAAAGGTATCTGCTGCCCTTCTCCCACGACGAGGTGGTCCACGGCAAAGCCACCGTCCTGCAGAAGATGAACGGCGAGTATGAGGGCAAGTTCCCCCAGGGGCGGGCGCTGTATCTGTACATGATGACCCATCCGGGCAAGAAACTGAACTTCATGGGCAGCGAGATCGGTCAGCTGCGGGAATGGGACCCTGCCCGGGAACAGGACTGGTGCCTGCGCCGCTATCCCAACCACGACGGTTTCTATCACTATATCCAGGCCCTCAACCGGCTGTACCTGGAGGACCCGGCTCTCTGGCAGGAGGACGAAAGCCCCGACGGCTTCCAGTGGCTGGACTGTCACCGGGAAGGCCAGTGTGTCTATGTGTTTGAGCGCCGGGCCGGGCAGCACCGGGCGGCAGCTGCCTTCAATTTCAGCGATCAGACCCAGACCTTCGCTGTGACGGTGCAGGCGGAAAAAGCCTGTACCCTTCTGTACAGTGACTGGCAGCCCTACGGCGGGCAGACCCCGTCCGAAGCGGAACCCTGCACTCTGGGGCAGGGAACCCTGGAAGGCACCCTGGCGCCTTTCTCCGCCGTGCTGCTGCGGCTGGAATGATGTTGCTTTGATGTTGCTTTTTAGAGGGAAATTTATATAGGGAAAGCGCGCCCCGCGGCGGCCGGAAGGCCAGCGGGGCGCGCTTGACTTTGCATTTCTTGCTCCACAAATTCTTGCGGATATTGCCGAAATAAACGGCGCCGATCAGGCGTCCGCTTCGTCCGGGCCGCCGTACAGGGTGATGTAATCGGCGGTTTCCGGCTGGCGTTTGCCGAACAGGGCGGCAGCCAGTGCCAAAACAGCGGCCGCCACAGCCAGCACAGCAAACAGTTTCAAAAGGGTCTTCATCTGGCATACCTCCATGCCCCGGCGGGGCGTTGATCTTGCACTTGGCCTATCCTTACTATACCACACCCGCCGGCAAAAGGCAATCGAAAGCCGCAGCAAATCCCACAGAGGGGCGTAAACAGGCTTACACAATTGTATACATTGTGTAAAAATTGACGATCCGCGCGCCTTGACTTGTCCTTGCGGGCGGATTAAAATAACCATGTATAATTTTGTCTTTTCGGCGGAAAATGGCCCGTCGGAAAGAGAAACAAGAATGGGGGAACAGGATACATGTTAAAGATCCTGAAGCGTTCCGCCAAAGGCGCCCATGTCCCGCATGAGAAAGCAACGGCCGATATGCCCACCGTACGCATGCCGGTACCGGAAAACGTTGTCATTCCCATGTCGATGCACATCGGCGCACCGGCGGAGCCCGTCGTCAAAAAGGGCGATCAGGTGTTCGTGGGCACTCTGATCGGCAAAGCCGGCGGCTTTGTCAGCGCCAACATCCACTCCAGCGTTTCGGGCGTTGTGGTTGACGTTGCGCCTATGCGGATGGTCAACGGCCCGGTGTGCCAGGCAGTGGCCATCAAGTGCGACGGCAACCAGACGGTGGACCCGGCCTGCGTGCCGCCCACCGTCACCGATAAAGAGTCGCTGCTGGCGGCGGTACAGGCCTGCGGCCTGGTGGGCGTGGGCGGCGCAGGCTTCCCGACCCATGTGAAGCTGATGGCCAAGGTGGACACTCTGCTCATCAACGCGGCGGAGTGCGAACCCTACCTGACCACCGACGCCCGGGAAATGCTGGAATGCAGCGAGACCATCCTCTCCGGCATTGAAGCGGTGATGAAGTACTGCGAGATCCCGCACTGCATCATCGGCATCGAGCGCAACAAGCCCGCCTGCATCGACCTGATGTGCTCCCTGACCCGGGACATGAAGGGCGTTTCGGTCAAGCCGCTGCCCATGCGGTACCCCCAGGGCGCTGAAAAGACCCTGGTGGAGACCTGCACCGGCCGGGAAGTGCCCCAGATCAACAAGGCGGGCAAACCGGGCCTGCCCGCGGACTGCGGCTGCATCGTCATGAACGTCACTTCCGTGTCCACCCTGGGCAAGTACCTCAAGACCGGCATTCCTCTGGTCAGCAAGCGCGTTACCGTGGACGGCGACGCCATTGCCAAGCCCCAGAACATCGAAGTGCCCATCGGCACTTTGTACCGCGATGTGATCGAAGCCTGCGGCGGCATCAAGCCCGACGTGGAACTGGGCAAGATCATCTTCGGCGGTCCCATGATGGGCGGTGCTTCGCCCAGTGCCGACTTCCCGGTGCTCAAGCAGAACAACGGCCTGCTGCTGTTCAGCCGCAAAGCCGCCATTCTGCCCGCTCCCCAGCCCTGCATCCGCTGCGGCCGGTGCATCAGCGCCTGCCCCATGGGTCTGGAGCCTGTGGTCATTGTGGAAAATCATACCAAGAAGGATACCGACGCCCTGAAAAAGCTCTGCGTGGATCTGTGCGTGGCCTGCGGCAGCTGCACCTATGTCTGCCCGGCCAAGCGGCCTGTTTCCCAGGCTGTGACCCAGGCCAAGGGCTGGTATCTGAACGAAATGCGCAAGGGAGGTAAGTAACGATGGACCAGGTTTTGTTCGTAACTGCCTCGCCCCACATTCGGGACGATTCCAGCACCCGCGGCCTGATGGGCAATGTGCTCAAGGCCCTGGTGCCCTGTGTCATCGCGGCGGCCATGATCTTCGGCTACGAAGCTCTCATCAGCGTGGCCGTCACCACGCTGGCCTGCGTGGCTTTTGAGTATCTGTACTGCCTGATTATGAAGAAACCCAACCCGGTGGGCGACCTTTCCGCCTGTGTCACCGGCGTGATCCTGGCGCTGAACTTCCCCGTGGGCCTGCCCCTGTGGATCGGCGTGGTGGGTGCCTTTGTGGCCATCGTCATCATCAAGCAGCTGTTCGGCGGCATCGGCTTCAACTTTGCCAACCCCGCTCTGGTGGGCCGTATCGTGCTGTTCCTGGGCTTCACCGCCCGTATGACCGCTTACGTCTACCCCGATATGGCGGTGGACGCCCTGGCCGAAGCCACCCCGCTGGCCGACACCGTGGACAAGGCTTCCGTCAGCCTGATGGACCTGTTCCTGGGCCTGCACGGCGGCATGATGGGTGAGACCTGCATCCTGGCCATCCTGCTGGGCCTGGCCTATCTGCTGGCCACTGGCACCATCGGCTTTGCCATTCCGGGCAGCATCGTTGGCACCGTCTTCGTTCTGTCCTGGCTGGCTACCGGCAGCCTGCACGCCGCTGTGGCCGAGATCATGGCTGGCGGCCTGATGTTCGGCGCCGTCTTTATGGCCACCGACTACGTCACCAGCCCCTTCACTACTAAGGGCAAGCTGATGTACGGCATCTTCATCGGCCTGGTCACCTTCGCCATCCGCTACTTCGGCAGCATGAACGAAGGCATGAGCTTCGCCATCCTGCTGGGCAACCTGATGGTGCCCTGGTTCAACGCCTGGGGCCACCAGATCCCGCTGGGCTTCAAGAAAGCCAAGAAACAGAAGAAGGCCGCCAAAGAAGCGGCCAAGGAAGGGGGCAACGCCTGATGTCTGAGAACAATGCGAAGACCCCTGCGCAGGAATCCGCCTTCAAGGCAATGATCTACCCGGTCATTATCCTGGTAGTCATCTGCGTGGTGTGCAGCGCGGCCCTGGCGGCTCTGAATGATGTGACCAAGCCCATCATCGCCGCCAACCAGGAAGCCGCCACCCAGGCCGCCTACATGGGCGTTCTGCCCGGTGTGACCGATGCTTCCACCCTGACCACCGTGGAAAACCTGCAGACCGCCGGTGTGCAGGGCGCCGTCACCACCCCCGACGGGCTGGTGGCCATCAAGGTTTCCGCCGCCGGTTACAGCGGCAAGGAAGTGGTGGTCTATGTTTCCTTTGACGCTTCCGGCAAGATCCTGGCCACCAGCGTGGACGCTTCCACCCAGACCACCGGCATCGGTTCCAAGACCCAGGACGAGAACTTCTGGTCCGGTTTCCTGGGCTGGGATGCCTCCGAACATGTGTCTGCCGGCAACCCGGTGGATACCATCGCCGGTGCGACTGTGTCCTCCAACGCGGTCATCTCCGCTTACAACAGCGCCATTGACTGCTACAACAATGAGATCAAGGGGGTGGCCTGACCATGAGCGAAAAGCAAAGCCTGTGGAAGATTTTCACCGCCGGTATCATTCGTGAAAACCCGGTTCTGCGCCTGGTGCTGGGCTGCTGCTCGGTGCTGGCCGTTACCACCACCGTGTCCGGCGCTCTGGGCATGGGTCTGGCCATGACCTTTGTTCTGGTCTGCTCCAACATCGTGATTTCCGCCTTGCGCAAGGTTATTCCCGCCAAGGTGCACCTGCCCTGCTACATCGTCATCATCGCCACCTTCGTGACGGTGGTGCAGATGGTGCTGGAAGCCTATGCCCAGGACCTGTACAACACCCTGGGCGTGTTCCTGGCCCTGATCGTGGTCAACTGCATCATTCTGGGCCGTGCCGAAATGTTCGCCTGCAAGCACACCGTGCTGGAATCCGCCGTGGACGGTATCGGCATGGGCGTGGGCTACATCATCACCATGCTGCTCATGTCCTCCATCCGTGAGATCATCGGCAACGGTTCCTGGATGGGCATCACCATCATTCCCGAGAGCGTGGACCGTATGGGCCTGATGAACCAGGCCCCCGGCGGCTTCTTCGTCTTCGGCTGCCTGATGGCCCTGTGCGTGTTCATTGAGAAAAAGACCAACCATCCCATTGAGCGCAAGACCTGCGGCGAAGTGATGATGGATGAGATCGACGCCGCCAAAACCGAAGGGGGTGACCAGGCATGAGCAACTTTGCGGTATTTGCGACCATCTTCTTTAACCTGATCCTGGTCAACAACTACGTTCTGGTCCAGTTCCTGGGCATCTGCCCCTTCCTGGGCGTTTCCAAAAAGGTGGACTCCTCCACCGGCATGGGCCTGGCGGTCATCTTCGTCATGGTCATTGCCACGGCGGTCACCTTCCCGCTGCAGATCTTCCTGCTGGATGCCTATGACCTGGGCTACATGCAGACCGTTATCTTCATCCTGGTCATCGCCGTGCTGGTCCAGCTCATCGAGATCACCCTGAAGAAGTACGTGCCTGCCCTGTACACCGCTCTGGGTGTTTACCTGCCCCTGATCACCACCAACTGCTGCGTGCTGGGCGTGACCATTCTGGCTGTGCAGGACTACTCCAAGATCGTGGAAAGCCAGGGCTTCGGCCTGGCTTACGCCGAAGCTCTGATCTGCGCCGCCGGTGCCGGCGTGGGCTTCCTGGTTGCCATGCTGCTGTTCTGCGGTGTGCGCCAGCGTGTGGAATCCGCCAACCCGCCGGAAAGTTTCAAGGGTCTGCCCATCACCCTGGTGGCTGCTGCCATCACTTCCATGAGCTTCATGGGCTTCGGCGGCCTGGTTGAAAACATCATCAACGCACTGGTCTGATAGAAGGAGGGGGACTAAGATATGAATCCGATCATTCTTGCGGTCGCCGTCCTGGCGGTGCTGGGCCTTGTGGGCAGCATCGTGCTGGTGCTGGCTTCCAAGTTCATGGCGGTGTACGAAGATCCGCGCATCGCCCAGATCACCGACTGTCTGGCCGGTGCCAACTGCGGCGGCTGCGGCTATGCCGGCTGTGCCGACTACGCCAAGGCCATTGTAGAAGACGGCGCGCCCACCTTCAAGTGCGCGCCCGGCGGCGACAAGGCTGCCGATGCCATCAACACCATCATGGGTACCGAGACCAGCGACCGTCCCAGCCTGAAGGCTGTGGTGCTGTGCAACGGCGGCGAAAACTGCGGCAAGCGCTTCAACTACCAGGGCATCCAGACCTGCGCCGCGGCGGCTTCTGTGGCCGGCGGCCCCAGCGCCTGCTCTTTCGGCTGCCTGGGCCTGGGTGACTGCACCCGCGCCTGCATGTTCGACGCCATCCATGTGAAGAACGGCGTGGCCGTGGTGGACCGTACCAAGTGCACCGGCTGCTCCGCCTGCATGAACGTCTGCCCGCGCCATGTCATCGACATGAAGCCCATCGCGCCCCAGCCGGTGGTGGAATGCTCCAACACCGAACGCGGCGCCGCGGTGAACAAGACCTGCAAGGTGGGCTGCATCGCCTGCGGTCTGTGCGTCAAGAACTGCCCGCAGCAGGCCGTCTTCCTCAAGAACAACGTGGCCGTCATCGACTACACCAAGTGCAACGGCTGTGGTACCTGCGTGACCAAGTGCCCGAAAAAGGTCATCCACTGGGTGGAAGGCAAACCCACCTCCGTGGACGCCCCGGTGCCCGAACACCAGGTCCTGTAATTCCGTTGGTCTGAACCAAATAAAACGCCGCCCCGGCGGGGAGTGATCCCTGCGCCGGGGCGGCGTTTTTATGTTTGTGTTTTCAGAACAGCCGGTCTTTGGGGTATAGCCCTTCCTCGCTCATGCGGCGCAGGGCTTCCACCAGTTCGGGCTTGTCTTCCCGATAGGTGATGCCGTGCCAGCGGTCGGCGCTGGTCAGCACTGTCACCTGGGCGGTGCCCTTTTCCAGGGCGGCGGTCACCACGCTGGGCAGATAGTATTCGCACTTCAGCGGGTTCACCGGCAGGCTGGCATCCAGGAACGCGGCAAAGCCTTCCCGGGCGCGGTCCAGAAAATCGGGGGTGAAGCCCCACAGGTTCATGGACACCACCGCATCGGCGGGCAGGTCGGTCCAGGAAGCCCCGTCGTTCTCGGTGTAATGGATGCCGCCCTCATAGGTCTCGATGCGGGTGCGCTCGGTGACTTTGACAAGGCGGTTTTCCTCGTCCAGCTCACACACGCCCCGGGATACCGACCCGTTGGCGCTCACCGTGTTGCCCAAAAGGAAGCCCACCATGGCCCAGGGGGCGGGGGCGCCTTCCTGGGTTTCGGCCTTGGCCAGATGCTCGTAGATCAGGCGGAAGCCCTGGGGGCCGTAATAGTCATCGGCGTTGATCACCGCAAAGGGGGCGTCGATGACATCCGCCGCCGACAGGATGGCGTGGGCGGTGCCCCAGGGCTTTACCCGGCCTTCCGGTACCGCAAAGCCATCGGGCAGTTTGTCCAGGGTCTGGTAGGCGTAGCGCACCTCCAGCCCGGCTTTCTCCGCCCGGGCGCCCACACTGGCGCGGAAGGCTTCGTCGATCTCCGGCTTGATGATGAACACCACTGTCTCGAACCCGGCACGCCGGGCATCATACAGGCTGTAATCCAGAATTGCTTCGCCGCTCGGCCCCACCGGGTCGATCTGCTTCAGGCCGCCGTACCGGCTGCCCATACCGGCCGCCATCACGGCCAGGATCGGTTTGTTAGTCATGGTTGACCTCCCCGTTGATTGTTAGGTTTTCTGCCTACTATTGTATACGCTTGGCCCCACGGATGCAAGCGGTGTTGCGCAGAGGTGAACAGTTGGTTAAATTCCAGTAAATTGCGGCGAAAACCGATAGTATTTTTGACACAGGCATGGTATAATGTATACCAACCTTATCAAGACACAATGGCTTTCGGGCAGTCCGTCCAGCGGACGCGCCCCTTTCTATACGGAGGAACGGGAATGGCTACACCTTGCAGGGGACTGGTCCTGGCCGGCGGCGGTGCCAAAGGCAGCTATCAGGTCGGCGCATACCGCGCGCTGCGGGAGCTGGGCTGGCATCCCCATATCATCACCGGCACCAGCGTGGGCTGCCTGAACGCGGCGCTGTTTGTGCTGGACAAACTCAGCGAAGCCGAGGAACTGTGGAAAAACCTGGACATCCACGGCGTGCTGGAAACACCCTCCGGCAAAAGCCCTGAGGAACTGCAGAATTTCCTCCTGGACACGGTGCGCAGCGGCGGGCTGGATCTGGAACCCCTGGGGGACGTGATCGACAAGTATCTGGACGAGGACGCTCTCCGCGCCGCCCCGGTGCGCTACGGTCTGGTCATGACCGAGATGAACACCCTGAAAAGCCGTCAGCTGCCTCTGGAACAGATCCCTTACGGCAAGCTGAAAGAATATATGATGGCTTCCAGCGCCTGTTTCCCGGCGCTGCGCCCCCGCACCATCGACGGTGTGAAATACATCGACGGCGGCTGGCGGGACAACATGCCTCTGGATCTGGCCGCCAACATGGGCGCCACCGAACTGGTGGCGGTGGACATCGAAGGTGTGGGCTACAATAAGCCCAACCGCACCGGCCTGCCCACACGGGTCATCCGCAGTCACTGGGACCTGGGGCCCATGTTCGACTTTGACGGTGTGCGGGCAGCCCGGAATATGTCCATCGGCTATCTGGACACCCTGCGTGCCTTCGGCCGGGTAGGGGGCACGGCCTACGCCCTGCTGCCCGACCAGGACGGTTTCCTGGCCAAGTTCGCGGCGGCCTACCAGCAGGAATTTTCTGCCGCTGTTTCCCGGGCGCCCACCCTGGCCCTGGCCGAAAACATGGCCCGACAGCGCAGGGGGTACCCGGCGCCCTTCTCCCAGAATCTGCTGGCACCCACCAAAGGGGCATCGGCTCCCCTGGAACTGGCGGCGGAAAAGATGAACGTGCCGCCGGAAGAACCCTACACCCCGCGCCTGCTGGCGCTGACCTTCCTGGGCAGCTTTGACCGGGACCCCGCCGACCGCTTCCGTGTGCTTCTGGGCATGGAGGAAGGCAACCAGATCGGGGAAACCGCCATGGCCGCCGCCGCGCCGGATGATTTCGTCATGGCGCTGGTGTCCCGGACGCTGCAAAAGATGCAGTTTATCTGATCCGGGCGCCCGGTCCCCCGGGACCAACTTTACCATTTGCGTATGCTACGAAAGGAGTGTGCAGCCTATGCGTACTTACACAGGGACCACCGCATCCGGCGGGCTGACCATCGGCCCGGTGGTGCGCATCGACCGCGGCCTCATCGGGCTGCACCGCATCGTCAGCGACCCCTACCACGAGCGGGCTTTGTACGATGCCGCCATCGTGCTGGCCAAGGATGAACTGACCCTGCTGCGCAAGCGGGCCCAGGACCCCAAGGACGCCGATATCCTTCTGTTCCAGATGGCGCTGCTGGAGGATGAATCCTTCACCAACGAAATCGGGGACTATATTGCCGCCGGGGCAGGCAGTGCCGCCGCCGTGGAACGGGCGGAACGCATCTTTGCCGGACGCATCAGCAACATTGACGACGACTATATCCGGGAGCGCAGCGTGGACGTGTGCGACGCCTGCCGCCGGGTGGTGGATATCCTGGACGGCCGTTCCCGCCGCCCTCTGCAGCTGGAAAAGCCCAGCATCCTGGCGGCGGACCTGTTCTATCCCAGCGACCTGTTCAGCCTGGACCGCAGCATGATCCTGGGCCTTGTCTCCGACCGGGACAGCGTCACCAGCCATGCGGCCATCATGGCCCGCAGCATGGGCATCCCGGCGCTGTGCCGCATGGGAGAGGGCGTGTCCCAAAATGCCGAGGGCCACACCGTGGTTCTGGATGCGGAAAAAAGCAGCTTGATCGTGGACCCCACTCCCGAACAGACCGAAGCGGCCCGCCGCCGTATGGCCCGGCTGGAACGCCGCCGCCGTCAGCCCGACCCGCTGGTCAACAAGCCCAGCCGCACCCGGGACGGCACGGCCTTCGTCATGCTGGGGTCCGCCAACTCCAGCGAACCCAGCGAGATCCGGGCCGCGCTGGAAAGCGGCGCCAACGGCGGTATCGGCCTGGTGCGTACCGAATCCATGATCCTGAACGACTACGACGAGGAACGCCAGGTGGCGGAATACCGCAAAATGCTGGAATGTGCCAACGGCTGGCCGGTGGTGGTGCGTTTGTATGATCCCGGCGCCGACGACTGTGCTCCCTGGGTGCAGACAGTGCAGACCCTGGCTGCCCGTGATTCCCTCTACAAGACCCAGACCCGGGCCCTGCTCCGGGCGGGCAGTTCCGGGGCGCTGCGTGTGGTGGTTCCCATGATCTGCGGCGTGCAGGGCTGGGATGACTGGCTGAATAACTTTGAAGAATGCAAGAAAGAACTGCGCCGGGAAGGTATCCCCTTTGAGGAGGACCTGCCGGTGGGCTGCATGATCGAAGTACCCGCCTCCGCCCTGGAAGCAGGGGAGATCATCGACCACGGGGCACAGTTTTTGTACATAGACCTGGACGATCTGGCCAACTTCATTTATGTGCAGCCCCAGAACGAGCGGGAAGAACGCCGCAAGACCGACACACCGGTGGTCAAGCGTCTGGTACGGGATGTGCTGGACGCCGCCGCGGCCCGCCGCACCGATGTGACCCTGTGCGGTATTCCCCTGAACCAGCTGGACGCCATGCCGGCGTACATGTGCCTGGGCGCCCGGGGCTTCTGTGTGGAAAACGCCTGCCTGACCGAACTCAAGGCCACCCTGATGAAGTTGGACCTGTCCCGGCAGCGTGAACAGGAAGCCTGAAAACAGCAGAAAATCCATGCCTGCCGCATATACTGACCGGGGGCATGCAAAACGGGGGATGCCGTCAGGCATCCCCCGAAGTTTTTTCCTGTTCGGTTTATTCCAGGTCCCCCGTCAGGGTCATGACGGCGGCCAGGGCGGCCAGAGGCGCCGTCTCGCACCGCAGGATGCGGGGCCCCAGCCCCACCGTCACCGCACCGGACCGGGCGGCCAGCTCGGCTTCCTCGGGGGCAAACCCTCCCTCGCTGCCGGTGACCAGGGCGATGCGGGCGGCATCGGGGGCGTCGGCCATGATCTGGCGCAGCGACCGTCCGCCGCCCTCAAAGAAGAAGAGTACCAGGTCGTACTGGCCAAACTGCCCGCAGACCGAAGCAAAATCCGGCAGGGGCATGGCCACTTCCGGCACCCGGCCCCGTCCGCACTGCTTGGCGGCTTCGGCGGCGATGCGGTTGTACCGCTCGTTCTTGGCCTCCTCCTTTTTGGGGGCGGCCACACAGTACCGGCTGAAGAAGGGAACCACCTCGGCCACGCCCAGCTCCACGCCGTGGCGGATGACCTCTTCCAGCTTGCCCTGTTTGGGGTAGGCGGCGTACAAGGTCACCTGTGCCTTGGGTTCGGCGGTGCTGGGATACCCCTCACTCACCGAAAAAATCACCCGGTCCCCCTCGATGCTCTCGATACGGCCGGTGTATTCCAGGGCGTCCGGGCCGCACAGCACCACTTCGTCGCCGATACCCGCCCGCATCACATGCACCAGATGGTGGGCGTCGGTGCCCTGCAGCACCGCTTGCCCGCCGGAAACTTCCCGGGTAAAATAGCGGTGGGGCATTTTTTAGCCCTCCTTGCGGCAGACGATGCAGACCCAGCCGCGCTTTTCGTGTACCTCGATGGGGTCCAGCCCGGCGGCGCGCAGGCCTTCCAGCACCTCGTCCTTGCGGGTGTCGATGATACCGGAAGCGATGAACACCGCGTCCGGGGCCATCAGGGCGGGCACATGGGGCGCCAGGGAGAGGATGGCCGCCGCCACGATGTTGGCGGTGATGATGTTGTACACGCCGGTGGCCTTGTCCGAAAGGTCGCCCACCAGCACCTTCAGGCGGTCCTGCACCCCGTTGCGTTCGGCGTTTTCCCCGGCGGTGCGCACGCACATGGGGTCGATGTCCACGCCTTCCGCTTCAGCGGCGCCCAGCTTCAGGGCTGCAATGGCCAGAATGCCCGACCCGGTGCCGATGTCCAGCATCCGTTCGCCGCCCTTGACCCGCTCATCCAGCACTTCCAGGCACAGGGAAGTGGTCTCGTGGGTGCCGGTGCCGAAGGCCATGCCCGGGTCCATAGTGATGACGGTGCGGTCGGTCTGGTATTCCTCCCAGCCGGGTACAATGGCCAGGCGTTTGCCGATGTCCATGGCATGGTAGTATTTTTTCCAGGCGTTCTGCCAATCCTCCTGTTCCACACCGGCGGTGGACAGGGTATACTCAATGCCGGAAGACTCCAGCCGTTCCCGGAACAGGGGCAGAACCTCGGCCAGGTTTTCGTCCGGGGCCAGGTACATGTGTACCTTCACGATATCCCGGGGCTGGTCCAGCAGATCCTGTTCGATCAGGTCCACATGGGCGATCTCCCAGGCCTGCTGTTCCAGGTCGCTGTAATCTTCAATGTAAATGCCGCCGTTGGCCACCATAGTGGCGATGGCTTCCGCCGTGTCGGCGTACTTCTGGGGCACGGTGATGGTAATATCGGTCCATTCCATAAATTCAGGAACCTCCTGCTGCAAATTTAGTTGTATTATACCGCATCCCACGCGGCTTGGAAAGGGGCGCTTTGCATGAACCTGCGGATTCTGCCGCTGAACGCGGCGCAGACAAAGGATGTGTATGACCGTTGGATGAAAACGGATTTCCCGCCGGAGGAACTCAAACCCTACGACGGCATGGCAAAGATGATGGCCAAAGGCTGGTATGAACCCCTGGCCCTGGTGGATGAGGAGACCGGGGAAATGCGGGCCTATGCCTTCCAGACGGTGGTGCCCGGCTGCCGCTGCGCCTTGCTGGACTACTTCGCCGTTCTGCCCGCTTTGCGGGGCAAGGGGGCGGGCACTGCCGCCCTGGGGGCGCTGGCGGCCCATTATGCCGGGCGGATGGATGCCCTTATCATTGAGTGCGAGCACCCCGCCGAAGCCCCCGACCCGGCAGTGGCCCGGCGGCGCATCGGCTTCTATCTGCGGGCAGGGGCCCGCACCACCGCCATCGAAAGCCGGTTGTTCGGGGTGCGGTATATGGTGCTGGCTCTGTCCTGCGGCGGGGCTGTGTCCGATGCGGCGGTGAGCGCCGACCTGCGCCGCATCTACGGCCAGACGGTGCCGGAACCCTATTACCGGGGCAATGTAATATTTTACGGCGGCTGAGGGCATACTGGGAACATCCACCATCTTATTAAAAGGAAGTGTTCCCGTGAAACTGGACCCCAAAAGCTATGCCAAGATGGTCCGCAGGGCCTCGCCCCCGTCACCCGTGGGCAAGGATTGTCTGTGGGCCTTTTTTGTGGGGGGCGGTATCTGCCTGGCGGGGGAGGTGCTGCGCCAGACTTACCTTACCTGGTATGATGCCGAGATGGCCGGTACCCTCACCAGCATCACTCTGATTTTTGCTTCCGCCGTGGCTACCCTGCTGGGGTGGTACCAGAAACTGGCCGCCCATGCCGGGGCTGGTACTCTGGTGCCCATCACCGGCTTTGCCAACTCGGTGGTCAGCCCGGCCATTGAGTTCAAGACCGAAGGCTGGGTCACCGGCGTCGGTGCCCACATCTTCGGCATTGCAGGGCCGGTCATCGCCTACGGCACCCTGGCCAGCTGGGTGTGGGGCGCTCTCTACTGGGCCATGAGCAAAGGGGGGTGAGAACTATGTCCATCCGCCGGAAAGATACCCTGGTATTTGAAAAGCCCCCGGTCATAGCTGCCTGGGCAGCGGTGGGAGGCAAACGGGAAGGGGAGGGGCCTCTCGCTTCCGGGTTTGACCTGCTGGTGGAGGATTCCGCCTTCCGGGCCGAGAACTGCCCCGGCTGGGAAAACGCCGAGACCCTTCTGCAGACAAAATGCGCCGGGCTCTGCCTGCGCAAGGCGGGGATTTCCGCCGACCAGGTCACCCTGGCTTTTGCGGGGGACCTGCAGGCCCAGTGCACCGCCAGCGCCTACGCCATGCGGGGACTGGGGATTCCCTTTGCCGGGCTGTACGGCGCCTGCAGCACCATGGCCGAGGGACTGTGCCTGGGGGCCGCCTTTGCAGGGGCTGGGTACAGTGAAAGAACGCTGGTGATGACCAGCAGCCACTTCTGCGCAGCCGAACGGCAGTTCCGCACCCCGCTGGTCTACGGCGGCAAGCGTACCCCCACGGCCCAGTGGACCGCCACCGCCGCCGGGGCCTGCCTGCTGCGCCCGGCGGGAGCGGCGGGGGTGCCGGTGCTCTCGGTGACCTTCGGCCGGGTGCAGGACTATGGGATACGGGATATCAACAATATGGGCGCTGCCATGATGCCCGCGGCGGCTTCCACCCTGCTGGCCTATTTTCACACCTTTGACGCCGTACCCGGGGATTTCGACGCTGTCATCACCGGCGACCTGGGGGTGGTGGGCAGTGAACTGCTGCGGGCCCAGATGGCCCGGGAAGGCTACGACCTGTTCAATCACCTGGACTGCGGCTGCCTGCTCTATGACCGGAACCGGCAGGACGTGCAGGCCGGGGGCAGCGGTCCGGGGTGCAGCGCCTCGGTGCTCTGTTCCTGGATCTTACCCCAGCTGCGGCGGGGGGAGTGGAAGCGGGTGCTGTTCCTGGCCACCGGGGCGCTGATGAGCCAGACCACCTTTCTGCAGGGAGAAAGCATCCCCGGCATCGCCCATGCGGTGGAACTGGGGACACCGAAAGGGGAGAAGAACGGATGAATTATCTGTGGGCGTTCCTGGTGGGCGGCGGCATCTGTGTTGTGGGGCAGCTGCTCATTGACTATACCTCCCTGAGCCCGGCCCGCATCCTCACCGGCTATGTGGTGGCGGGGGTGGTGCTCAGCGCGGCGGGGCTGTATGCCCCGCTGGCGGACCTGGCGGGGGCGGGGGCCAGCGTGCCCCTGCTGGGGTTCGGGCATCTGCTGGCCCAGGGCGTTTGCCGGGCGGTGGACGAGACCGGCCTGCCGGGGATTTTCACCGGGGGGCTGTGCGCCGCTGCAGGGGGCATTGCGGCCAGCCTGGTCTTTGCCCTGCTGGCGGCGCTGGTGGGCCGCAGCCGGGACCAAAGCTGACAAAATACCATATAAACGAAAATTCCCGCCTCAGGGGAAAGCCCTGGGGCGGGAATTGTTCTTGCGGGAAATTACTGCGCAGCGTTGGCCTTGTTGTTGCGCTTGGCCATGCGGCTGACCTTGCGGGAAGCAGTGTTCTTATGGATGACACCCTTGCTCTTGGCAGAGTCAATCGCGGCGACAGCCGCGCGGATGGCGGCGTCCTTGTCAGCAGCATTGCTGTCGATGGCAGCGTCTGCCTTCTTGATCACTGTCTTCAGGCTGGTCTTGATGGCCTTGTTGTGCGCGGCTTCTTTCTTAGCCTGCACGACCCGGTCCTTCTGGGATTTAATGTTAGGCATTCGTTCCACCTCCTTGGTTGACCCATAACAGTACAAATTATACTAGCATACTTTTGGGGCGGTTGCAAGACCTTTTTGAAATTTTTTGCCGCCTTTTTTTCGATTTTCGCCGCCAGGCGGGCGGTTTTCTTCTCCTTGGGGGGCAAATTCCGGCCTCCCGCCGCATATACTCAAATTCAGGAGAGGAGGGGATGGTCATGCTGGATCTGCGCCGTGGGCTGGCCCGGCTGGGTGCCGGGGCGCTGGCGGGGGCCATAGGGCTGATGGGGGTGCTGGCGGCATCCCGCCTGCCGCCGGGGGATTGGGGCCTGCGGGCCGCGGCCTGGCTGGTGGCACCCAAGGCTGCCGTGTCGGCCTGGCAGGCGGAGAACGCCCCGGCAGAGGACACCGCCCGCACCATGGCGGTTTCCCCGGCGGCCACCGCCACCCCGGTACCCGCCCCTTCGCCGGAACCCCAGCCCACTCCCGCGGCTGCCGACCCCACACCCTCGCCGGAACCCACAGTCCTTTCCACCGCGCCGCCGGACCTGGAAAATGCAGGGGAGATACAGTCCCGCTTTTACAGTCAGGGCAGCGGGGACGGTTATGTGGAACTGGCGGCGGGCAGCATCAAGAACTCCACCCAGCGCACCGACGCCGAACTGGCCGAAGCCGCGGCGGCGGGGCTGCCCTTTGAAGTGGAGCTGAACGCCGACGAACCCCAGGTGCTGATCCTGCACACCCACGCCACCGAGACCTACCAGACATGGGATGAGCTGGTGTACGACCCGGATTTCTCCGCCCGCACCACCGACACCGCCCAGAATATGTGCGCGGTGGGGGACCGCATGACCGAAATCCTCAATGAAGCGGGCATCAACACCGTTCACGACACCACCCTCCACGATTCCCCCAGCTATACCGAAAGTTATGCCCGCAGTGCCCAGACCGCCCGCAGCTGGCTGGAAAAGTACCCCGGCATCAAGGTCATTCTGGACGTTCACCGGGACGCCATCGAGACCACCGACGGGGTGCGGCTGAAACCATTGTGTGAGATCGAAGGGCAGGATACCGCCCAGGTGATGATCATTGCGGGGTGCGACAACGGCAGCACCGTCAACCTGCCCAACTGGAAAAAGAACCTGAGCTTTGCCGCCGCCTGGGAAGCGGAGATGGAGACTTTGTACCCCGGTCTGACCCGGCCGGTGCTGTGCGGGTACCGCTTCTATAACCAGGACGTGACCACCGGCAGCCTGCTCATCGAGATCGGCGGCCACGCCAACACCCTAACCGAGGCTGTGCGAGCGGGAGAGTATGCCGCCCGGGCCCTGGCATCCCTGTTTGGAGCCGCTATGTGAAAATTTTGCTGTACATTCCCGCTCCGATGCGCTATAATACCCGTATCTATACTGATAGAGGAGAGGGAAGTCCCATGGAATATCTGAAAAACCGGACCGAGTTGTCCAAGCTCTATACCGACACCCCCGCCGACGGAACCATCGTCACTGTCTGCGGCTGGGCCAAAACGGTGCGTGACTCCAAAAACATCGGGTTCATCTCGCTGACCGACGGCAGCTGCTACAAACCCGTTCAGATCGTGTTCGAGGCTGCCCGCCTGGAAAATTACGCCCAGATCGCCAAGTGCGGCCTGTACACCAGCTTTGCGGTCACCGGCCGTCTGGTGCTGACCCCCGGCGCCCGCCAGCCCTTTGAGATCAACGCCGACGAGATCGAAGTGCTGGGCACCTGCGGCCCCGAATACCCGCTGCAGAAGAAAAAGATGAGCACCGAGTACCTGCGTACCATGACCCATCTGCGCCCCCGCACCAACACCTTCCTGGCGGCCTTCCGCCTGCGCGGTCAGGCAGCTTACGCCCTGCACCACTTCTTCAACGAGAACGGCTTCACCTATGTGAACACCCCCATCTTCACCGGTTCCGACTGCGAGGGCGCCGGCGAGATGTTCCAGGTCACCACCATGAACCTCTGCGACATCCCCCGGGATGAGGAGGGCAAGGTGGACTTCACCCAGGACTTCTTCAAGTGCCCGGTGAACCTGACCGTTTCCGGCCAGCTGGAAGCCGAAGCCCTGGCCATGGCCCTGGGCAAGGTCTACACCTTCGGCCCCACCTTCCGCGCCGAAAAGAGCTACGACACCCGCCATGCCGCGGAATTCTGGATGATCGAGCCGGAAATGGCCTTCGCCGACCTGAACACCTACATGGATACCGCCGAAGCCATGACCAAGTACGTCATCCGCTATCTGCTGGACCACTGCGCCGACGAGCTGGCCTTCTTCAACCAGTTCTTTGACAAGGGCCTGCTGGAACGCCTGAACCTGGTGGCCAACAGCGACTTTGCCCGTGTCAGCTACACCGACGCCATCGAACTGCTCAAGCAGAACGACGCCAACTTCCAGTACAAGGTGTCCTGGGGCATGGACCTGCAGACCGAGCACGAACGCTACCTCACCGAGCAGGTGTTCAAGAAGCCGGTCTTCGTCACCGATTACCCCAAGGAGATCAAGGCTTTCTATATGCGCATCAACGACGACGGCAAGACCGTGGCCGCGGCCGATATGCTGGTGCCGGGCATCGGCGAGCTGATCGGCGGTTCCCAGCGTGAGGAACGTCTGGATGTGCTCACCGCCCGCCTGCATGAGCTGGGCCTGAAGGAATCCGACTACGACTGGTATCTGGACCTGCGCCGTTTCGGCAGCGTCAAGCATGCGGGCTACGGCCTGGGCTTTGAGCGTCTGCTGATGTATGTCACCGGCATTCCCAACATCCGCGACGTCATCCCCTTCCCCCGCACCTGCGGTGGTTTCTGATGCGGGGCGTTGCCGCAAAACTGCTGCCTTGGTTTGAACAGAATCGAAGGCTTCTGCCGTTTCGGCAGGAGCCTTCGGCTTACCATATCTGGGTCAGCGAGATCATGCTCCAGCAGACCCGGGTAGCCGCCGCCCTGCCGTACTATGAGCGGTTCGTGGCCGAGCTGCCCACCCCTGCGGACTTGGCCGCCTGCCCGCCCGACCGCCTGCGCAAGCTGTGGCAGGGCCTTGGGTATTACAGCCGGGCCGCCAACATGCAGAAAGCCGCCCGGCAGGTGGTGGACCTGTACGGGGGTGAACTGCCCGCCGACTGGGATGCGCTGCGGGCGCTGCCCGGCATCGGGGATTATACCGCCGGTGCGGTGGCCAGCATCGCCTTCGGCATTCCCGCCCCGGCGGTGGACGGCAACGTGCTGCGGGTGTTCGCCCGTCTGTTTGACGATGACGCCGACATCACCCGCCCCGCTACCAAACAGCTGTTTACCCGGCGTGTGATGGAGGAGATGCCCAAAGAGACCCCCGGCCCCTACAACGAAGCCCTGATGGAACTGGGGGCGCTGGTCTGCGTGCCGGGTACCCCTCAGTGCGAAGTCTGCCCTTTGCAGGAGATCTGCCTGGGATACACCTCGGGCCGGGCGGCGTCCCTGCCGGTCAAGCCTCCCAAAAAGGAGAAGAAGAAGGTCCCGGTGACGGTGGCCCTCATCGAAAGCCCCACGGGCCTGCTTTTGCAGCGCCGCCCGGCCAAAGGATTGCTGGCCAACCTGTGGCAGCCCCTGTGCTTTGAGGGGCAGAGCCTGACCCGGGAAGAGCTGAACGCCGAACTGGCAAAGCTGGGGGTGGCGGTGACCTGGGGCGAAGCCCTGGACCCGGCCCGGCATGTGTTCACCCACCGCATCTGGGAGCTGTCCGGCTGGCGGGGCACCGCCCAAGCCTGCTCTCTGCCCGAAGGCCTGGCCTGGGGCCGCGCCGACGATGCAGCGGGAAATTTCACCGTGCCAAGCGCTTTCTCAGCCTACGTGCCCGGAGCGGGGAACGGTTAATTTTTCACAGGATTTTCGCCCGGTCGGGTGGTAAAATTTTACTTCTCTGTTGTTGTATTCTAAACCGGCGTCGGTTATAATAAAAGCAGTTGACCCCGGTGCGCGGGCTTTAAGTGCCGCGTGCCAACCCAACACAACGCGGTCCGCTGCGCGGTCCGCCTGTTCGGAGGAATGTATTATGATGAAGAAATCCACCTTTGGCGTTGCTCTGGCTTTCATCGCGGCTGCGGCCGGCGTCCTGACCGCCGTTGCGCTGTATCTGCGCCGCCGCGAAAAGGAACTGGATGAGTACGAGCGTCTGCTGTACAGCGACAACGACTTCGAAGATGAGGATGACGACACCATCTACGAGCCCATCGAGACCGAGGAGCCCAAGGCGAAGGACGGCGCAGAGGACGAGGAAATTTCCTTCTGATTTTTCTCTGCCGCATAAGACCTGTGCAAAAAAGGCCAGGTGCGGCCGGCGTGCCCCTCGTGGGACGCCGGATCGTACCCGGCTTTTGCTTTCGGGCCCCGACCGCAACAGGAAGGAGCGAGTATGAAAAAACTGCTGCTTTGGCTGCTGATGGTCGTGTTGATGGTCGCGCTGCTTCTGGGCGGCACGGCCGCGGCGCTGTATGCCATCACAGGCGAAAACAAGCTGCCGCAGTCACACCCCACTCTGGGCGAAACCGCTCTGGAACCCAACGGGTACGAATGGACGGTGCCGGTGTTGGGAAATGTGGTGGAGCGCGAATTTACCAGCCTGGCCAACCTGACGGTGCAGAAGCTGGGGGACCTGGGCGATACCACCCCTGTGCTGACCCTGCCCGATTGGGTCAACCGCTCGGAACTGACCCTGACTGGTCCCGACGGTTCGGTGGTGCTGCAGGGCAGCGCCTCCGACTATGAGGCCTATACCTATACACAAAACGGCCAGTATCAACTGGACCTGACTCTCTACCGTGACCCGGTGGAAGGGGTCAACGGTGTTTCCACCGGCTGGTACGGCTACCGGGCCAACTTTACGGTGAACATTCAGCCCAAGGCGACCCTGAGCACCACCAGTGCGCCCCAGGGTACGGTAGTGGCGGTGCTGGTCACCGGCATTCTGGACGGCAGTACCCCCACCCTGGAAAGCGACCTGGGCACCATCTGGTTCCGCAAGACTACCGATGGCTTCATGGGCTACATTCCCGTCAGCTACAACACCACCGGCGGCGAACATCTGCTGACGCTGACCTGCGGGGAACTGGTGCAGGAACTGAGTCTTTCGGTCACCGAGAGCAAGGTTGCCACCGTGCAGGTGGAAGCCGAGGAGGAAACGAACATACCCGGCGCGTCGGATCAGTACAAGAATGCCATCTGGCCGCTGTACACCCAGGGCAGCAGCGATAAACTGTGGCAGGGTGCCTTTGCCGCCCCCTGCACCAGCCTGCCTTCCGCCGAATATGGCGACCGCCTGATGACCGACGGTACCGTCACCGGCCGTTCCACCGGCCTGACCTACGCCAACGCCGAACCGGGCAGCGATGTCAGCGCACCCAGCAGCGGCACTGTGGCCTATGCGGGGGAACTGTCCCTCACCGGCGGCACCGTGGTCATCGACCACGGCTGCGGCGTCAAGAGTTATCTGTTCGGCCTGGGCACCGTCACGGTGCAGACAGGCCAGACGGTGAACCGCGGGGATACCGTGGGCACCACCACCGATGTGCACGACTTGATCTATGAACTGCGCATCGGCAACAAATCCGTCGATCCCGCCGCAGCCATCAAGGGCTCCAGCGGTCTGCAATACCAGGAGAACAAATAAGGAACCCTGTACAGGGACTGCATTTGTTCGCTGCATATAGATATGGGATGGGTTAGATATGGAGGACAAGACTTTCGAAAAAGACAAAGCCCCGGCCGCGGAGGAAAAGACTCCGCAGGCCGGGCATAACAGGCGTCGGCGCCGCCGCAAAAAGAGCGGGACCCGGCAGGGCACCCAGGCCGCACCGGCACAGCAGGTGAAGGCGGAAGAAAAGCTCTCTTCGGCACCGGAGGAAAAAGAAGCCCCCTTGCCAGAGGAGGAGAAAGCCCCCGCTGCCGTGACTGCGCCCGAAACGGCGGAGCCGGCCAAAGAAGCGGAACCAGAAGCTGCTACCGCCGAATCCGCCCCGGCGGAAGCGGCGCCCGAAGCGCCGCAGCCCACGGAAGAAAATTCCGCGCCGCAGCAGCCGGAAAGCCCGGAACCTCCGGAAAAGCCCGAAACCGCGGAAGAAGCGGAGAAGGCCGAAAAAGCGGAGGAGCCCGAGAGCGCGGAGGAAGCGGAACCTTCCCATCCGGCAGGACCGGAAAAAGGGGAACAGACAGAGCCCGCACCGGAACCCAAGACCTCTGAAGAACCTGCATCCGACGCTGAAGAAAGCGAACCCGACGGAACCTCGTCTTCCGGAGAGGAAGAAGGGGGAGAACAGACGGCGGAACAGCGCCGCCGTGCCGCCGAAATGACCCGCACGGTGCAGATCTCCATTGAGAAGATCGTGGAGAGCATCGAGGAAAATGTGGAAGCCCAGGAATCGGAGGAAGAACCCGACAGCACCGATACCGCCGGAAATGTGCCTCTAAGCCGCTTGGAGCAGCTGCACCAGACGGTGGGCGACAGCGCCTGGGCTTTGCTGAAATGGCTGGCCTTTGTGCTGGCTTTCGTGGCGGTGGTGGCCGGTGCCGGTATTGCCTGGCTGTACAAGGGCGCCACGCCCGATTCCATCCCCCAGGTGTCGGCTGTCTTCAATGGCCAGGAACTGCAGGCCACTTCCTACAGCTGGCATGTGCCGGTGGTGGCCAACGTGTTCAAGCGCACCTACGCCAAGACCATTTCCAAGGACCCTGTCCAGATCGAGGAAACCATCCAGACAGCTCAGGTGCAGCTGGATGTGGAACACACCAGCTGCGACACCCTGCTGACCGTGGAGGACAGCACCGGTGAGGTAGTCTTTGAAGGCACTGCCGAGGAGTTCGGCAATTTCACCTTTGCCCAGAACGACACCTACACCGCTGAACTGGAAGTGTTCCGCAACGAAAAGCAGATCAGTCACACGGCGGAAGTTTCCGGCAAGCAGACCTACCTGTTCACCTTCACGGTCAGCCTGCGGCCTTCCATCCGGCTGAACACCGTGTCCACTACCCAGGGCGGCGTGGCGGCGGTGCGCATCAGCAGCGGCATCTCCGACGGAACCTCCCCGGTGCTCAGCACCGAACTTTCCGCCACAGCCTTCCAGCAAAGCGAAAGCGGCTGGGTCTGCTATCTGCCCATCCCGGTGGATCAGGAACCCGGCACCTACAATATCAGCGTCAGTTATGCGGGTTATACCCAGGAACTGAGCCTGACGGTAAAGGAACGTTCCAACGTTTATAAGGATTACTCCTACAAGAGCCAGCTCACCAGCCCCTATATTGCGGAGGAAGATACCCCTGCCAAGGTCCTGGCTGTGCTGAGTAAGGGCAGTCAGAACGCTGCGTGGGGCGATGACGGCTTCATGATCCCCTTTGCCGATAAGGCGGAAGTGGAACTGGCTTACGGCACCACCGAATATGTGGGCCGTACCCGCAGTGAGCGCATCGCCGGTACCGGCACCGGGCGGGTGAGCACCAATGCGGTGATCTCCACCACCCGCGGCGGCGACCTGGTCGCCCCTGCTGCCGGTACGGTGCTTCTGGCCGAGGACCTGGGCGATACGGCGGGGTACACCATCGTCATCGACCACGGCGCCGGCGTCAAGAGCATCTTCTACTGCCTGCGGGAAATCTCGGTCAAGGCGGGCGCCACCGTCAAGGCGGGCCAGGTCATTGCCGAAACCGACCGCACCACCATCGGAGAAGTCCGGATCGGGGATGTGCCGGTGGAGCCCCTGGCCGTCTGGCGCGGCGAGTGTGACGCACTGAACCACTATTGATCCCAACCCATCTTCAAAGCCTCTGCTTCGGCAGGGGCTTTTTTGTATGCTCTTTTTTCGCAAGCGGTCGGTTTGGCGTTTTTTTCGTCACCCGGCGGGGGTTCCGGGCATAAGATGGCTCAGAATACGGGGGGTGGGAATATGTCCTATACATTTTGTACGGCGGAGGGCGACGCCCGCCAACAGGCGGCTTCCCGGGCATTGCGGGAGGCAGGCTGCCTTCGCGGCGGACCGGAGCGGGCAGACTTTCTCCTTTTGCCCATGCCGCTGCGCACCATCACGCCCGGGCAGCTGGATCTGCTGCACCGGGCCAGACCGGGGGTTCCGGTTTTCGGGGGATTGATGTCACCCCAGGCGGTCAGCACCATCCGGCGCACCGGCCTGGTTCCGGTGGACTATTATGCCCGCAGTGAATTGGCCAGCCTGAACGCGGTGCCCACCGCTGAAGGCTGCTTGTGCCTGCTTATGCAGATGCGCACCCGTACCCTGTGGGAAAGCCCGGTGCTGGTGCTGGGCTTCGGCCGGGTGGGGCAGGCGGTGGCCCGGCGGCTGTCCGCGTTGGGAGCACGGGTCACGGTGGCGGCCCGCAGCCCGGACCAGCGGGCGGAAGCGCGATGCTGCGGCTGCCATGCGGCGCCCCTCACGGCACTGGAACGGCTTCTGCCTGGATTTGACGCGGTGGTCAATACCATTCCAGCCATGGTCCTGCCTGCAGAACTGCTGGGGCGGCTGCCCCGGGGCGCGGTGGTCATCGACCTGGCCAGTGCTCCCGGCGGGGTGGATTTCGATGCCGCCCAGGCCATGGGCCTGCAGGCCCGTCTGGCCTCAGGGCTGCCGGGGCGGTGCGCGCCGGACACGGCGGGCGAACTCATCGCTCAGACCATCATGAATATTCTGACGGAACAGGGGAGGGCGGAATCATGACACAGATCTGGCAGGATACACCCCGCGCAGTGGTGTTTGCACTGTGCGGCAGTTTTTGCAGTTTCGGGGCGGTGCTGCCCCAGATCCGGCGCCTTTGCGGGGACGGGTGGGACGTTCTTCCTCTGCTCAGTGCCAGCGCCGCATCCCAGGATACCCGCTTCGGCACGGCGGCGTCCCTGGCGGCTACCCTGGAAGAGATGACCGGCCACCCGCCCATGACCACCCTGCAGCAGGCGGAACCCCTGGGCCCGCAGAAACTGGCCCGGGCTATGGTCATTGCCCCCTGCACCGGCACCACCATGGGGCTGCTGGCCAACGGCATCAGCAGCACGGCGGTCACCCTGGCGGCCAAAAGCATGCTGCGGGGCGGGCGGCCCCTGGTGCTGGCCCCCTCCACCAACGACGGCCTTTCGGGCAGTGCCGCCAGCCTGGCTGCGCTGCTTCAGCGCAAAAACATCTATTTTGTGCCTTTTGGGCAGGACGACAGCTTCAAGAAGCCCCACAGTCTGAAAAGCGATTTCACCCTGCTGCCGGATGCCCTGGAAAGTGCTCTGCGGGGTGTGCAGCTTCAGCCGCTGCTTTTGTAACTTCCGGCAAAACGGCGCATATATTGGTATGGTGTGACGGATATTTCGAAAGGCGGTGCGGCGATGGAACGGATCAGGATCACGGGCGGGCGGGTATTGACGGGCAAAATTCGTCCCGCCGCGGCCAAAAACAGTGTGCTGCCCCTTCTGGCGGCCAGCCTTTTGTGTGCAAAGCCCTGTGTGCTGCGGGGCGTGCCCCGGCTTTCGGATGTGGATGCCAGCCTGGCTTTGCTCCGAGCGGTGGGGGCCAATCCGGTGCGCCGGGGGCCGGATATCCTGCTGCCGCCCGCCGCGGTCACCGGCCGGGTCCCCCCGGAACTGGCGGGGGCCATGCGGGGGTCGGTATTCTATCTGGCGCCCCTGCTGGTGCGGGCGGGAACGGTGGAAATGCCCCTGCCCGGCGGTTGCCGCCTGGGGCCCCGGCCCATCGACATCCATCTGGCAGGGCTGGGGGCCATGGGGGCCGAGATCACCGAGGAAGAAGGGGCAGTCCGCCTTTCCTGCCCCGGTGGGCTGAAGGGCACCGAATTTGTCCTGCGTCTGCCCAGCGTGGGAGCCACCCTGACCCTGCTCATGGCCGCCGCCTGCGCCCGGGGGATCACCGTTTTGCGGGGAGCGGCCTGCGAACCGGAGATCGCCGATACCGCTGCCTTTTTGCGCATGGCCGGGGCGGAGATAGAGGGGGCGGGCACGCCGGTGATCACGGTGCGGGGGTCGGATGGCCCTTTGCCCGGAGGCGGGGTGCATCTGCCGCTGCCCGACCGTATCGCCGCAGCCACTTATGCGGCAGCCGCCGCGGTGGCCGGGGGAAGGGTCACGGTGGAACAGTGCCGCCCGGGGCATCTGGCGTCCTTTCTGCGGTTTTTGCGCACCGCCGGGTGCGAGGTGAGCGCCGGGCCGGACAGCTTTACGGTGGTGCGAGACCCGGAAACGCCCTTGTGGGGCGGCATCCGGTTGTGTACCGGGGCCTGGCCGGGATTTGCCACCGACACCGCCCCCCTGGCGGCGGCTGTGCTGCTGCAGGCCGGGGGAGAGAGCCGCATCCACGACGCCCTGTTCCAGAACCGTTTTGCCTGTGCCGATGGTTTTGCCGCCATGGGCGCAAAGGTGCACGCTGACGGCCGGGACCTGCACATCTGGGGCGGCGCCCGGCTGCACGGCGCTGCCGTGAACGCCCCGGATCTGCGGGGCGGGGCAGCCCTGGTCCTGGCGGGGCTGGCGGCGCGGGGGACCACGATTGTTGCCGATCCCGGTCACATCCGCAGGGGGTATCAGGACCTGGCCGCAGACCTCAAGACCCTGGGCGCACACTGTGCTTCCCTCAAAACAATAAGCGATGCCACGCGAAAAACTGTGGGCGCTATGCAAATGCGATAAAATCCGCGCTGGCATGTGAAGTCTTTTGGATATTTCTACGGGCTGCGGCGCAAATTTTGTTTTTTTGCGCCGCAGCTATTGAAATTGTGTTATGGATTTGGTATTCTAATAATCAGTTATATGTAAAAAATACAGGGTCAGTGTGCCTGTGGGTCACAGCCGCAATGCGGCGGCCCGGGTTGTCGGACCCGTCGAAACTAACAACTGTTTAGGGGGATACACTCATGGCGTTCGTTCTCGATGAAGAGATGCAGAATGTAACAAACATCAAGGTGATCGGCGTCGGCGGCGGCGGCGGCAACGCTGTCAACCGCATGGTGGACGCAGGCCTTGGCGGCGTGGAATTCGTTGCGATGAACACCGACCAGCAGGCCCTGATCAATTCCAAGGCGACCCAGAAGGTCCAGCTTGGCGCCAAGCTGACCAAGGGCCGCGGCGCCGGCGCCGACCCCGAAGTGGGCCAGCGTGCCGCTGAGGAAAGCAAGGACGAGATCGCCAACGCCCTGAAAGGCGCTCAGATGGTCTTCATCACCGCCGGCATGGGCGGCGGCACCGGCACCGGTGCGGCTCCCGTGGTGGCCGAAACTGCCCATGACCTGGGCATCCTGACCGTCGGCATCGTCACCAAGCCCTTCAGCTTCGAAGGCAAGCGCAAGATGAGCCTGGCCGAACAGGGCATCGCCAACCTGATGATGCATGTGGACAGCCTGATCGTGATTCCCAACGAGCGTCTGAAGCTCATCAGCCAGGAAAAGATCACCCTGATGAACGCCTTTGAAGCCGCGGACAACGTTCTGCGCCAGGGCGTGGAAAGCATCTCCAGCCTGATCAACATTCCGGCTTTCATCAACCTGGACTTTGCCGACGTGCGCTCCATCATGAAGGACGCCGGCTTTGCCCACATGGGCGTCGGTGTGGCCAAGGGCGCCGGCAAGGCCGAAAACGCCGCCAAGGCCGCCATCTCCAGCCCGCTGCTGGAAACCAGCATCGCCGGTGCCCGCGGCGTCATCATCAACATCACCTCCAGCCCGGATATCGGCCTGGACGATGTGGAGACCGCTGCTTCCATGATCACCCAGTCCGCTCACCCCGATGCGAACATCATCTGGGGTACTGCTTTCGACGAACGCCTGGCCGACGAGATGAACATTACCGTCGTGGCCACCGGCTTCGAGAACACTCCCGGTGTGGACGAACCCATCCAGGCTGCTATGAACGCCCAGATGGCCGCCAAGAGCGCCGCTGCTTCTGCCGTGCAGCCGGAACCCGCTGTGCAGCAGCCTGCCGCTCCCACTCCGCCCCCCGCCGTGGACCCCGTCATCCCCAGCCCGGTGATCTTCAACACCGAGGTCGCCCCCGCTGCCAGCTCTAAGGCTGCCGAGCCGGAAGATGAGGATGATGGCGATTACTTCAACGATCTGCTCAGCATTCTGAACAAGCGTTCCTGATAGGAGGGACCGTGCGCTGCCCGGTCTTGCGGATGTTGAAATGCCGGGCTGCCTTCCGCTGCATGCCAGCGGGGATTGTCCCTGTTACACAGGAGGAGGAAAGCTATGCCGTCCATGGAACCGCCCGTTCAGGAGAAGGGGTTCCGCACGAGCATGCTGGGCTTTGACAAGAATGATGTGCTGGCCTACATGAACGCGCTGGCCAACGAAACCCAGCAGCGGGAGCTGGAATACCAGCAGACTATTGATGAGCTCAACGCTCAGATCGAAAAACTGAAAAAGGACCAGTCCAATGCGCGCCGCTGTGTGGAAAAGCTGCAGGCGGAGCTGAATCTGGCCACCCAGCGTGCCGAAACCGCCGAAAAAGCGGGCAGCGACGCCGTGACCAAGCTCCGCGATGCGGAGGAACGCGCCGCCGGTTACCAGGGCAAGTACAAGGAATGCCAGCAGTCCATTCTGGAGCTGCAGTTCCAGAAGCGTGACCTGGAAAAGCAGGTGGAGGAGATGGAGGCTATGATCCCCAAAGGGGGCATGCCCACCATGGCCGCCACCCCGG
>CALXHS010000016.1 GCA_944388165.1 uncultured Gemmiger sp.
GAAGTCATGGAGTGCCTGACTCCCGCCCAGCAGGGGGACAAGATCGGCAACGAGGAGCTGACGAAGCTCATGGGCGGCGACGAACCGCAGACTCTGCGCATCAAGAACAAGGGCCAGACCGTGATCATGATGTGCGGCCTGCAGGGCAACGGTAACACCACCCACGCCGACAAGCTGGGCAAGTTCTACCGGGGCCAGGGCCGCCGCCCGTTGCTGGTGGCCTGCGATATCTACCGTCCCGCCGCTATCGATCAGCTGCGCATCGTGGGCCAGCAGGCCGGCGTGCCGGTGTTCGAGATGGGCACCGAAAAGCCGGAGATCATCGCCGCCAAGGCAATGGCCCATGCCAAAGACCACGGTTATGATATCGTGATCCTGGATACTGCCGGCCGTCTGCAGATCGACGATGAGCTTATGGGTGAGCTGGTCCGCATCAAGGAAGCCGTGGAAGTGGACGAGACCCTGCTGGTTGTGGACGCCATGGCCGGTCAGGAAGCCGTCAACGTGGCCAAGACCTTCAACGAGAAGGTGGGCATCAGCGGCGTGATCCTGACCAAGACCGACGGCGATACACGCGGCGGTGCCGCTCTCTCGGTGCTGGCGGTCACCGGCAAGCCCATCTACTTCCAGGGCACCGGCGAAAAGCTGGACGCACTGGAACCCTTCTATCCCGCCCGCATGTCCAGCCGGATCCTGGGCATGGGCGACGTGCTTTCCCTCATCGAGCGTGCCCAGTCCGTGCAGGACGACAAGGCGGCGGAAGAAGCCGCCCGCCGCATGATGGAAAACAAGTTCGACCTCAACGACATGCTGGCCCAGTTTGCTCAGATCAAGAAGATGGGCGGTGCCGCGGCGCTGCTGGGCATGCTGCCCGGCGGCAACCAGATCGACCCCGATCAGATCGACGACAAGGCGATGGCCCATATCGAGGCCATCATCTATTCCATGACCCCCGCCGAGCGGGAACATCCTTCCATCATCAACCCCAAGCGCAAGCGCCGCATCGCTGCGGGCAGCGGCCGCACCGTTGAGGAAGTCAACAAGCTGCTGCGCCAGTTTGAGATGATGCAGAAGATGATGAAGAAGGCCAAGCGCAACCCCAAAGGCTTCATGCGGAGCCTGGGCGGTCTGGGCGGCCTGAAAGGTCTGCGCTGAACTTACATCGTTATCTCTCCCGGATACGGGGTGGATATATAACAAAACAGGCCCCGTCCGGGCCGTCAAAAAACAATGACAATTTTGGAGGAAACACACCATGGTCAAGATCCGTCTGCGCCGTCTGGGCGCCAAGAAGAACCCCTTCTACCGCGTTGTTGTCGCCGACAGCCGCTTTGCCCGCGACGGCCGTTTCATCGAAGAAATCGGCTACTATGATCCCACCACCGAGCCCTCTGTGGTCAAGATCGACGCCGAGAAGGCCAAGCAGTGGCTGGCCAACGGCGCTCAGCCGACCGACACCGTTCGCGTCCTGCTGAAGAAGGCCGAGATCCTGTAACCTGTTTTTAGCACTAAAGGGAGGGACCCCAGATGCAGGAACTGCTGATTGCCGTTGCCCGCGGTCTTGTGGAAGACAAGGACGCGGTGCGGGTCACCGTCGACCCTGCGCGTGAGGACGGCACTGTCGTCTACCACCTGAGCGTGGCCGAAAACGATATGGGCCGTGTGATCGGCAAACAGGGCCGCATTGCCAAGGCGATCCGCGTTGTCATGCGGGCTGCCGCCGTCCGTCAGGGCGAAAAAGTTGTGGTGGAGATCGACTGAGGCTCCATTGCTTTCCGCAAGCACTTTGCCCCCGGGCAAGGTGCTTTTTTACTGAACGTCTATCCGGAGGATTGCTCATGTCTGACTTTCTGCCTGCTTTCAAGGTCGTCACCACCCACGGCGTGCGGGGCGAGATGAAAGCCCAGCCCCAGTGTGACGGCGCGGCTTTCCTGGCCCGCATCAAGCGGGTGTATGCCTCTGCCCAGGGGGCGGGCGAGACCGCTCTGCTGGGGGTGCGCGCCCAGGGTAACATGCTGCTGGTGCGCCTGGCCGGGGTGGATTCCATGGACGCTGCCCGCGCCCATGTGGGCCGCACCTACTATTTCGCCAAGCAGGACGCCAAACTGCCCAAGGGCCGCTATTTCATCGACGACCTGCTGGGCTGTGTCGTCACTGACGCCGACACCGGCGCTGTTTACGGCACCATCGCCGATATCGACCATCCTGCCGCCCACGATGTCTACACCGTGCGCCGGGCGGACGGCAGCGAAGCGCTGTTCCCGGCGGTGCCGGAATTTCTGGACCGGGTGGACCTGGAAGGCCGCGCTGTGTATGTGCGCCCCATCCCCGGCATGTTTGACCAGCCCCTGAACGGGGACGAGGAGTAAGCCATGCGCATTGATATTGTGACCCTGTTCCCGGAACTGTGCGATACCTTTCTGCATGCCAGCATTCTGGGCCGTGCGGCGGACAAGGGCCTGTTTGAGGCCCACTGCCACCAGATCCGGGATTATACCCTGAACAAGCAGAAACAGACCGACGATTACCCCTACGGCGGCGGCTGCGGCATGGTGCTGTACGCCCAGCCCATTGCCGACTGCCTGCGGGAGGTCATCCGCCAGTGTGAGGAACAAGGCCGCCCCAAACCGCATATCGTCTTTATGACGGCGGGGGGCAAACCTTACAACCAGCAGATCGCCAAGCGCCTGGCTTCCTGTGACGCCGTGACCCTGGTCTGCGGCCATTACGAGGGCATCGACGAGCGAGTGATCGAAGCCTTTGCGGATGAGGAGATCTCCATCGGCGACTATGTTCTTACCGGTGGTGAGCTGGCCAGCCTGGTGGTGGCGGACAGCGTGCTGCGCCTGCAGCCCGGCGTGCTGGCAGAGGAGCAGGGCTATCAGGAGGAAAGCCACTGGGACGGCCTGCTGGAATACCCTCAGTACACCCGCCCGGAAGTGTGGGAAGGCCGCGCTGTGCCGCCGGTGCTGCTCACCGGGGACCACGGCAAAATCACCTCCTGGCGGTCCCGGCAGGCCCATGCCCGCACCGCCGCCCGCCGTCCGGATCTGTACAAGGAATGGTGTATGCGCCATCCGCTGCGCCCCCGCCGTTGGAAGCGCAGCGAACGGGCGGAACTGGTGCGCACCGACGGGGCGCTGGATGCGGCGGCGCAGGTGTACGCTGCTTCCTGGCAGCAGATGTGCACTCCGGTGTGTACGCCGGAGTATGTGGCACAGCATACCCCGGAAACCATGCGGGAGAAGCTGCAGGCCGACCGGACGCAGGGCTGGGCCTTCTATCTGCACAGCACATCCGGTACTCCGGACGCCCTGGTGGGGGTATGCCACAAAACAGGGGAGATCGGCCGCCTGTTTGTGCATCCCGAAGCCCAGGGACAGGGCATCGGCGCCCTGATGCTGGAATTTGCCCGTAAAAAGCTGGCGGAACACGAAACGCCCCATCTTTTTGTGCTGGATGCCAATCTTCCCGCCATGGCGTTGTATCTGCGCATGGGGTATCGGTACGACAGCGTGGGCAAGGTGTATGACCCTGCCGTGGAGCCTGCCGCTGTGCAATTTTGCCGGGAATTGAAATTTGTCTATGCACCGTCCAAATCCGGGGGGCTGAAAAATGAATATCCGGCTTTTTTGTGGTGATTCACAAGACTGTTGAAAATAAACTGGTTAAGTTGTACAAAGAACGGGTGCAAGGTTTGTCGGAAATGCGGAATCCTGACAAAATTGCGGTTTTCCACTGTACAAAGTCGAACAAATGGGATAAAATAAAATCATCCGGGCGGCAACCTTAGTGCAAACACCGCCTGACACTAGCCCGCGGTAGAAGAGCTTGGGCGTATTATTTTCACAAAGTAGGAGAGAATAGCTATGTACGTTAAAGAAGTTACCGTTGAGAATCAGGTTGGTCTGCACGCTCGTC
>CALXHS010000017.1 GCA_944388165.1 uncultured Gemmiger sp.
GATGTGGAACTGTCGGCGGTGCTGCTCAGCCCGCTGTACGACTGTCACCCCGACGACCTGGTCCGCCTGCGGAGCAAAGCGCCGGGGGGCAGTCTATATGCCGCCGTGCGCAAGGGCTCCCGGGAACGGTTCGGGACATTCCTGGACGATCTGCAGACTTTCCGCCATCTGGCCCGCACCCTGACGGTGCCCGCTCTTATTGAAGAGCTCTTCGCCCGCACCGGCTATCTGGCTGCAGCGGGGGCCATGCCCGACGGCGCCCGCTGCCGGGAAGACCTGCTGGCCTTTGCTGCCTGGGCGTCCGGGGCGGGGGCCCGGGGCTTGCCCGCCCTCATCCGCGCTATGAACGCCGCCCAGCAGAACGGGGGCGTAAACCCCGGGGGCGGGGGACAAAGCCGCCCGGGCTGTGTTTCCATCATGACGGTGCACCGCTCCAAGGGGTTGGAATTCCCGGTGGTGTTCGTGGCAGGCACCACCCACAAGTTCAACCAGAGTGATGTCATCCGCCCGGTGCTCTGCCACCGCACCCTGGGCGTGGGCCTGACCCTGCGGGACGGCACCAAGGCCAGCCGCTACAAGACGCTGCCCTATGCGGCGCTGGCCCAGAGCATACGGACCGAGACTCTCAGCGAGGAAATGCGTATTTTGTACGTGGCCCTTACCCGCGCCCAGGACGCCCTCATCATCACGGTGCCCTGCAAGAGCGTGGAGCGGGAGCTTTCGGTGCCCGCCCTCTGCGCGGCGGCGGGGGCCACCGGGGCCGAGACCTTGCAGGGGTTCCAGCACTGGGGCGGCTGGCTGCTCACCGCGGCGCTGCGCCACCCGGCGGGGGAACCTTTGTGGAAATACACCGACTTCCTGCCCACCTATACCGAGACCCAGGCACCGCTGCAGGTGCGGGTGGAAACGCCGCCCCCGCCGGCAGAGGCTGCCCCGCCCCTGGAACAGGCCGCGCCCGACAAGGAACTGGAACAGGCCCTGCTGCGTAACTTCGCCTGGCAGGACCCGGCGGCGCTGCTCCATGATATTCCCGCCAAGGTCAGCGTGTCGGCGGTGACCCATGCCGCCCGGGACGTGGCCCTGGAACGCCCGGCTTTTATGCAGAAGAGCGGCCTCACCGGCGCCGAGCGGGGCACCGCCATCCATGCCTTTTTGCAGAGCATGCCCTTTGACGCCGCCGAAACCGACCTGGACGCCGAGGTGCAGCGTCAGCTGGATTTGCAGCTGCTGGACCCCGATCTGGCGAAGGTATTGGACCTGGAAGCGGTGCGGCCTTTCCTGCAAAGCCCGCTGTGGCGGCGCATCCGGCAGGCAAAGCGCATTTTGCGGGAGGAACCCTTCATTACATCCCTTCCCGCCGCCGATATCGTGCCTGGCGCCTCAGGCGAAGCGGCGGTGCTGGTGCAGGGGATCGCGGACCTGGTGCTGGTGTTTGAGGACCACGCCGAGATCGTGGACTACAAGACCGACCGCACCAAAGACCCGGCCTATTATATAAAAGAATACGCCTCTCAGCTGCGGCTGTACCGGCGGGCTTTTGCCCTGCGTCTGGGGGTGCCGGTGGACCGGCTGACCATCTACGCCTTCTCTCTGGGCGCCGAGATCGACGTGCCCCTGCAATGACGGGGCAGGTTGAACGGCAGAGTGTAATTTTATTTGCCTTCTCCCCTTGACTTGTACCGGGATATTGTGCTATTATGATAGCACCTCTTTTGCGGGTTTTATTTTTTGTGCCCATTTTCAGGGCCGTCCCGCAAGCCGAGGGAGGCTTGGACCGCCGAAATTTGACCGCGCGGTCCGCTACAAACCGTTAAAATGGAGGTGCCGAACAATGACTGTCAAAATCACCCTGGCCTGCACTGAGTGCAAGCAGCGCAACTACAACAAGCAGAAGAACAAGAAGAACAATCCTGATCGTCTTGAGATGAAGAAGTATTGCCGCTTCTGCAAGAAGCACACGGTCCACCGCGAAACCAAGTAAGTGAAGGAGCTCTGAACAATGGCTGACAAGAATGCGGTCAACGAAACCGCCGCCAAGGCTTCGGAACAGAAAAAGGACAAGAAGGCCGCTTCCGGCAAGAAAAAGTCCTCTTTCATGGACAAGGTCAAGGGCTTCTTCGCAGGCATCGCCAAGTTCTTCAAGGACACCAAGAGCGAGCTGAAAAAGGTCGTGTGGCCCAGCCGCAAGGACGTTAAGAACAACACCATCACGGTTATCGTGGTCGTGATCATCGCCGCTGTGGTGCTGATCCTGTTGGACCTGGCGTTCGGCGAACTGATCCACCTGCTCATCGGCGCATAATAGCGGAGGCAAACCCATGGCTGAACAAGCGTATTGGTATGTGGTGCATACCTATTCCGGCTATGAAAACAAGGTCGCGCAGGACCTGATGACGATGGTGGAAAACCGCCGTCTGCAGGACATGATCTGCGACGTGAAGGTCCCCACCGAGACCGCCGTCGAGGATGTGTTCGACAAGAACGGCAACAAGATCGGGGAAAAGGAAGTCCAGCACAAGGTCTACCCCGGTTATGTGTTCGTCAAAATGGTCATGACCGACAGCACCTGGTACATCGTGCGCAACACCCGCGGCTGCACCGGCTTCGTGGGCCCGGCTTCCAAGCCGGAACCCCTCTCTGAAGAAGAGGTGGCCAAGCTGGGTGTGGATATGGTGGCCGAACCGTCCATCGATTATGCGGTGGGCGATACGGTGGAGATCACTTCCGGCTCCATGGAAGGTTCCGTGGCTACGGTGGAAGAGATCGACAAGGCCGCCCGCAAGGTCAAGGTCAAGATCACCATGTTCGGGCGCGAAATTCCGGCCGAACTGGAACTGTATCAGGTCAAGCTGCTGTAAAAAGCAGAGCGGCATTGTGCCGCAAATCCGCAATTTTCGGTAAAAACCGCAGGTCGGTTTTTATAGGGTGCGTTTCCGCGCCCGTGGGAGGCCCCGAAGGGGGCCGCAACTCACCACAAATTTTGGAGGTGCAAATATCATGGCACAGAAGATCACTGGCTATATCAAGCTGCAAATCCCCGCCGGCAAAGCGACTCCGGCACCGCCCGTCGGCCCCGCTCTGGGCCAGAAGGGCGTCAACATCATGTCCTTCACCAAGGAATTCAACGAGCGTACCAAGAACCAGATGGGCATGATCATCCCCGTCGTCATCACTGTCTACGCTGACCGTTCCTTCAGCTTCATCACCAAGACCCCGCCGGCTCCCGTCCTGATCAAGAAGGCCGCCGGCATCGACACCGCCTCCGGCGTGCCCAACAAGAACAAGGTCGGTTCCATCACCCTGGCCCAGGCCGAGGAGATCGCCAAGACCAAGATGCCCGATCTGAACGCTGCTTCTCTGGAAGCTGCCGTCAGCATGATCAAGGGCACCTGCCGCAGCATGGGCGTCACTGTCGAGGGCTGAGTCCGCTGCAAACGTGGGAGGAAGATTCCGATACACCACATTATGGAGGAATGAGTAATGAAACACGGTAAGCATTACGTCGAGAGCGCCAAGCTCATCGACCGTACCAAAGTATACGATCCGCAGGAAGCTCGGGATCTGTGCTGCAAGACCGCCCGCTCCAAGTTCGATGAGACCATCGAGCCGCATGTGCGCCTGGGTGTCGACAGCCGCCATGCCGACCAGCAGGTCCGCGGCGCCGTCGTGCTGCCCAACGGCACCGGCAAGAACGTTCGCGTCATCGCCATCTGCAAGGGCGACGCTGCCAAGGCTGCTGAGGCTGCCGGTGCGCAGGAAGTCGGTGATGAGGATCTGATCGCCAAGATCCAGGGCGGTTACCTGGACTTCGACGTTCTGGTCACCACCCCTGACATGATGGGCAAGGTTGGCCGTCTGGGTAAGGTTCTGGGCCCCCGTGGCCTGATGCCCAACCCCAAGGCCGGCACCGTGACCCCCGACGTGGGCCGCGCTGTTACCGAAGCCAAGGCCGGTAAGATCGAGTACCGTCTGGACAAGCAGAACATCATCCATGTTCTTGTGGGCAAGGCTTCTTTCGGCGCCGAAAAGCTGATGACCAACCTGGACACCGTCCTGGAAGCCATCGCCAAGGCTAAGCCGGCCGCTGCCAAGGGCCAGTACTTCAAGAGCGCCACCGTGGCTACCACCATGGGCCCCGGCGTCCGCGTTGCTACCAACAAGTACGGCGTCTGATTAGCAAAAAAGTATTGACAAACGCACGTTTCGGTGCTATAATAACTAAGCTGTTTTTAAGACAGCAGGTGCTGGCCCAAAAGCCAGCCTAACGGGCGAAAGCCCGCCTGCCGAGAAACGTGCGCTTGATTGCTATGCTTTCAAAGCCCCTTTTCCCGGCAACGGGGAAGGGGTTTTTTTCGTGGGAATTTTCCCTAAAAAGCCGCTTGCCTGTTCAACTGAAATCTGCAAGCGGAACGAGGTGAAAAAGAAATGCCCAGTGCAAAGATCCTGGAATCCAAGAAGGCGTTTGTTGCCGAGCTGAACACCAAGATCACCGGTTCTCTGGCCGGTGTTGTGGTTGCTTACAACGGCATCAGCGTTGAAAACGACACCAAGCTGCGTAAGGAACTGCGTGAGGCCGGCGTTGAGTATATGGTCGTGAAGAACACCATGCTGCGTCGTGCTGTTGCAGGCACCGCTTACGAAGGCCTGACCGAGTACTTCAAGGGTGACACCGCCATCGCGCTGTCTGCCGAAGACCCGGCTGCCGCTGCCCGCATCCTGTGCAAGTATGCTGACGGTGACAAGTCCAAGCGGTTCACTGTCAAGGGCGGCTTCTGCGATGGCCAGCTGCTGGATGCAGCCGGTGTCAAGAGCCTGTCCACCATGCCCAACCGCGAAGGCCTGCTCTCCATGGTTGCCGGCTCCCTCAACTCCATCATTGGTGGTCTGGCTGTTGCCGTGCAGGGAATCGTCGACAAGCAGGAAGAATCCGCTGCCTGATTTTTCGGGCTGCATGAGGGCTGCGGCATAAACGGGACCCTCACAAAATAAATCCGCCGCACTTAACAATTCAAAATTTAATGGAGGTATCCTACCATGGCTTCTGAAAAGATCACTGCCATTGTCGAGTCTGTCAAGACTATGACTGTTCTGGAGCTGAAAGAGCTCGTTGACACCATCTGCGAAGAATTCGGCGTTTCCGCCGTTGCCGCTGCCGCTGCTCCCGCTGCCGGCGCTGCTGCTGCTCCCGCTGAGGAAGAGAAGACCGAGTTCGACGTCATCCTGAAGGACGTCGGCGCCAACAAGATGCAGGTCATCAAGACCGTTAAGGAACTGACCGGCGCTTCTCTGATGGAAGCCAAGAAGCTGGTTGAGACCGCTGACGCCAAGCTGAAGGAAGAGGCTCCGAAGGCTGAGGCCGAAGAGATCCAGAAGAAGCTGGAAGAAGTCGGCGCCAAGGTCGAGCTGAAGTAAGCTTTTTCCCTCATACAGTTAAGAAGGCCGCTGTCCGAAAGGGCGGCGGCCTTTTGTGTTGGGCGGAACGTTGCCCCTCAACCACAGACAAACAGGCCCGACCGGTTTTTCCGGCGGGCCTGTTCTGCCTTTTATGTCTGAATAAATATAAGTCGGGATGGGCAGGAACGCACTCAGCTGTTTGCCTTCTCAAACACCGCGGCAGCCTTGGTCAGCAGTTTCCGGATGGGCAGATGCTGGGGACAGACATGCTCGCACTGTCCGCACTTGATGCAGTCCGAAGCCTTGCCGTGGCCGGTGGTGTTCACCTCATAATAAAAGTCGCTGTTCCAATCCTTGTACTGCTTTTTGGCGTTCAGGCAGGCGAACAGATCGGGGATCAGGATCTCCTTGGGGCAGCCCGCCACGCAGTAGCGGCAGTTGGTGCAGGCAATGAGATTCTGCGTCTGCAGCAGACTGCACACCTGGGACACCGCCGCTTTCTCGGCACCGTTCAGCGGGGCGAAGGCCTGCATATAGCTCAGGTTGTCTTTCATCTGTTCTGTGGTGCTCATGCCGCTGAGCACCATCCCCACACTTTCATAAGAGGCGGCAAACCGCACCGCATAGCTGGCAGCGCTGCCGCCTTGCAGGTTCTCCAGCACCTGGGCGGCCTGCGGGGGCAGATTGGCCAGGCGGCCGCCCTTTACCGGCTCCATCACGATGACCGGCTTGTGGAACTCCCGGCAGACCTCGTACACCGCCCGGCTCTGCACACCGGGGTCCTCATAGTCGGCATAGTTGAACTGGATCTGCACCACTTCGATCTCCGGGTGTTCGGTGAGGATACGGCGGAGTAGTTCCGGCTTATCGTGGAAGGAGAAGCCCACATGCCGCACCAGGCCCTCCGCTTTCAGCTGCTGGGCTGCCTCGAAGGCATGGCAGCGGCAGTAATGGTCGTAGTTGTCGGCGGTGATGGAGTGGAGAAGGTAGAAGTCAAAATACTCCACCCCGCAGGCCTTCAGCTGGCTTTCGAACAGGGGACGGATGTCCTCTTCCTTTTTGAAGAAGGAGGAGGTGAGCTTGTCCGTCAGCAGATAGCGGCCCCGGGGATACCGGCTGGTCAGGCAGTCCCGCACCGCCAGTTCGCTCTTGCCGTCCAGATATCCGTGGGCGGTGTCAAAGTAGCAGAATCCCCGGTCCAGGAACTCGTCCACCATGCGGCAGACCTGTTCGGTGTCTACCGCTTCGGTGCCGTCCGCCTGCTTATGCATCGGCAGACGCATCATGCCGAAACCCAGCTTTTTGGCACCAAACAGTTCTTTGTAAAGGTTTTCCATTGGTTCCTCCGTTTTTGTTGAAAACTTTTCCGAAAAAAAGGGCGTGCCGGTAAGGGCACGCCCCGAGATCGGGCGAATGGATCAGGCGCGGGGGGCAGAGGCGCGCCGCGCTTTGGACATGGACAATTTAGCGTTGCCTTCTGCAGCCAGTTCATACTGTTCGGTGAAATGGCGCAGGATCACGGTGCGGCGTACCATGCCGATAAAGACGTTGCGGTCATCCACCACCGGCACAAAGTTCTGGTCGATGGCGGCGTGGAGCAGTGCCCGCATATCGGTGGTCACAGGCACAGCCTTGTAATCCCGCCGGCGGGGAAAACTGGAAATGGGCACGTCCTCGCTGGAATCCAGGTCCAGACCGTGGAGGTTTTTGATGCCCCACAGAATGTCGCCTTCCGAGATGGTGCCCATGTACTCGCCGTTGCGGCGCAGTACCGGGATGGTGGCAAAACGCTGGTTGCTCCATTTTTCAAGGGTCTGACGCAGGGTAAAATCCTCGTACACAAACAGGACCTCCTGCTTTGGTGTGAGGAAAAACAGCAGGTTCATAACGGGGTCTCCTTTGGAGTATGGTCGGGGGGGCGGCGCGGGGGATGCCGGGCGCCGGTTTTCTCAATTTCAGTATACGCGGGTGCAATGGAAATTTTGTGAATGGAATGTAAAATCGGGCTGACAAAAATGCCCGGTGTTTTTGGGCATCTTTTCATCGGTTTTCTTACCGGTTTCGGCAAAATGCCCCTGTTCAAACGCGGCCAAATAGTGTATAATAAACTATAATTATACGGCGCAAACCACCAGCGGCATCCCCCGCCGGGCGCTTTGCCGCTGATCTTGGTAATAAAGGAGGTTCGGCTTGTGATCACAAACGTCAATCCCTATGGGCATATTTCGCTTACGAACGAATACTTCTCCGGTCTGGTGGCACAGGCGGCCCTGCAGTGCTACGGCATTGCGGCCATGGGCCAAAACCCTGCCGCCAACACGGTGCGGCAGACCCTGCGCAACGGCAGCCTGCCGGAAAAGGGCGTGAGCGTGTCCCAGCAGGACGGCAAGCTCATCATTGCGCTGCATATCAAGGTGGGGTACGGTCTCAACATCGCGTCCATCACCCAGAGCATCACCCACCGTGTGCAGGACGAGGTGGAACGCGCCACCGGGCTGAAAGTGGCCCGCATCGACGTGTTCGTGGATGACATCATCTCGGACTGAACCCCGCCAGAAGAACAGAGTGTAAGACAATGAGGTGTAAGAATACATGATCAACGGTAAGACACTGCGTGACGCCATCCTCTCCGGCGCCAACAACATCGCCAACCAGCGCGTTCGCGTGGACGAACTGAACGTTTTCCCGGTGCCGGACGGCGACACCGGCACCAACATGAGCATGACCATCGGCGCGGCTACCCAGGAACTGCGTTCCATGCCCGATACCTGCACCGTGGCCGAGGCCAGCAAGGCGGCTGCTTCCGCCATGCTGCGCGGCGCCCGCGGCAACTCCGGCGTTATCACCAGCCTGCTGTTCCGCGGTTTCTCCAAGGCGCTGCAGGGCAAGACCAACGCCGAGGCTGCCGACCTGGCCAAGGCTCTGGAAATGGGCGTGGAGGCTGCCTATAAGGCCGTCATGAAGCCCACCGAGGGCACCATCCTCACCGTCACCCGCCTGGCTTCCGAAGCCGCTGCTGCTTCCACCGCCACCGAGGTGCCCGCCCTGTGGGCGGAGGTCATGGCCGCTGGCCAGGCCGCTCTGGAAGATACCCCCAACCTGCTGCCCGTGCTGAAGAAGGCCGGCGTGGTGGACGCGGGCGGCCAGGGTATTATGCTGGTGTTCGAGGGCATGCAGCAGGTTTTTGAGGGCCGCGGCATGATCGAAAGCGAAGAAGTTGCTCCCAAACCCAAGCTGAACAGCGAGTCTGCCGGCAAGGGCGTCTTTACCGATGACCTGATGAAGGTGGAGGACATCAAGAACGGCTACTGCACCCAGTTCCTGCTGCACAAGAACGAGGATGCCAGCGTGACCAAGCTGCGGGCCTTCCTGGAATCCAACGGCGATTCCGTGGTGGTCATCGAGGACGAGGACGTGGCCAACTGCCATGTGCACACCTCCGACCCCGGCATGATGCTCAGCGAAGCCATCAAGTACGGCTACCTCACCGATTTCAAGATCGAGAACATGCATGAGCAGTTCCTGGCCCGCCAGAAGCAGGGCAAGGGCCTGGAGAAGCAGGCGGAGGCCGAAGGCCATTCTGCCGGTGAAGAATTCGTCTACGCCGCTGTGGACCCGGAACGTGAATACGGCTTTGTGGCCGTGGCTGCCGGCGAAGGCCTGCGCGCCGTCTTCGGTGACCTGGGCGTGGATGCGGTGGTGTCCGGCGGTCAGACCATGAACCCCGCCACTGAGGATATCCTGGCCGCCATCCAGAGCGTGCCCGCCAAGACCGTTCTGGTCCTGCCCAACAACAAGAACATCATCATGGCCGCGGAACAGGCCCAGAAGCTGGCCGACCGCAAGGTGCTGGTGCTGCCCACCCGCACGGTGCCCCAGGGCATGACCGCCATGCTGAACTTTGACCCCGACGCCGCGCCGGAAGACAATGCCGTGAACATGATGGCCGCCGCCGACAAGGTGGCCACCGGCCTGGTGACCTACGCCGCCCGGGACAGCGAATTTGACGGCAAGCCCATCAAGAAGGGCGAGATCATGGCCCTGGAGAACGGCAAGATCGTGGCCACCGGCAACGACATCACCAAGATGACCTACCGTCTGGCCCGCTCCATGCGCAAGAAGCACACCCAGTTCATCACCGTGATCTCCGGCTGCGACGTGGACGAAGCCGACGCCGAGCGCACCACCGAACTGGTCCAGGCCAAGTGCGGCGGCAACATCGAGGTCAGCCACATCAGCGGCGGCCAGCCCGTGTACTACTACATGATCTCGGTGGAGTAAGTTTTTCCCATAAACAAAGAAAAGGACGAATTTGCGCCAAAAGCCAGGTTCGTCCTTTTTTGGCATCGGGGAAAATTCTCTCTGCCTTACATTTTGCAGGAAAGGAGGCTCCGCCCGTGCCGCCGCTTGACGGTTCCATTCAATATCTCAAAGGGGTCGGCCCCAGCTTTGCCAAAAAGTTTGAGAAGCTGGGTATCCTGACTGTGCGGGACCTGCTTCTGCACTATCCCCGCCGGTATATCGACTATTCCCAGCCTTACACCGTGGTGTCGGCTCCCTACGATGTGGACTGCTGTGTGCGGGCTACCGTACTGCAGAAAGAAGCCGACCGCCGTGTGCGGGGCGGCCGGGTCCTCACCCGGGTGCTGGCCGCCGACGACAGCGGTACCCTGACCCTTTCCTGGTTCAACGCCCCTTATGCCGCCCAGAATCTGGTGATGGGAGAAACCTATTATTTTGAAGGCAGGGTAGGGGGAACCCTGACCCGGCGGGAGATTCTGCATCCCCTGGTCCGAACCGAAGCTCAGGTATCCGCCTCTCCGCTGCTGCCGGTATACGGCGCCACTGAGGGCCTGCCCTCCGGGCGCATCGCCCGCTGCGTGGAAGCTGCCCTGACTGCGGCCGCTGACCTGCCCGACCCCCTGCCGCCGGAACTGCTCACCCGCTACCGCATGCCGCCCAAATCCGAGGCTGTGCGGGCCATTCATGCCCCCCACAGCGCGGAAGAGGCCGCTGCCGCCCGCCGCCGCCTGATCTTTGAGGAGCTGTATATCCTGCAGCTGGGCATTTTCCTCATGCGCAGCCACGGCCGCCGGGCCACGGGCGCACCCATGCGGCCGCTGGACATGGAGCCTTTTTGGCGCAGCCTGCCCTATGAGCCCACCGGCGCCCAGCGCCGGGCCACCCGGGAGATCACCGCCGACCTTTGCAGCAGCACCCCCATGAACCGCCTGCTGCAGGGCGACGTAGGCAGCGGCAAGACCCTGGTGGCCGCTGCGGCGGTGTGGTATGCGGCTCAGAACGGCTGGCAGAGCGCCCTGCTGGCCCCTACCGAAATCCTGGCCCGGCAGCATGCCGCCACCCTGGCGGACCGGCTGGAACCTTTCGGGGTCAATGTGACCCTGTTGGTGGGCGGCATGAAGGCCGCCGAACGGAAAATCGCCCTGGCCGCCATTGCGGACGGACGGGCCGGGCTGGTGGTGGGTACTCACGCGGTACTCACCGACAAGGTGGTGTTCAAGAATCTGGGCCTGGCCATTGTGGACGAGCAGCACCGCTTCGGTGTGCGCCAGCGTGGCGTGCTGGTGGGCAAGGCCCGCAGCCCCCATCTGCTGGTTATGAGCGCCACCCCCATCCCCCGCACCCTGGGATTGCTGCTGTACGGGGACCTGGATATCTCGGTGCTGGACGAACTGCCCCCCGGCCGCAAACCCATCAAGACCTGGTTCATCACCGGGCGCAAACGGCGGGATATGTACGGCTATCTGGACCGCCAGATCGAAGAAGGACACCAGGCCTATATCGTTTGCCCGGCCATTGAGGAAAACGAGATGGATTCCGGCATCAAGGCGGTGAAACAGTATTACGAGGACACCGCCTGCGCTCTGCTGCCCCACCGGCGTGTGGGTCTTCTCCACGGCAAGCTCAAACCCAAGGAGAAGGACGAGGTCATGCAGCAGTTCAAGGAAGGCAAGCTGGATGTGCTGGTAAGCACCACCGTCATCGAGGTGGGGGTGGACGTGCCCAATGCCACTGTCATGGTCATCGAGAATGCCGAGCGCTTCGGCCTGTCGGCTCTGCACCAGCTGCGGGGCCGTGTGGGACGGGGCGCGGCGGATTCCTGCTGCATCCTCATCTCGGACAATGAGAATGAGTCGGTGAAGGAGCGGCTGCACTTCCTCTGCCGCACCGCCGACGGCTTTGCGGTGGCCAGATACGACCTGGAACACCGGGGCCCCGGCGATTTCTTCGGGGAAGCCCAGCACGGTCTGCCCACCCTGCGGGTGGCGGACCTGGTACAGGACACCCGTACCCTGAAGGTGGCCCAGGAGGAAGCCAAGGCTCTTCTGGACCAGGACCCCAACCTGATCCAGCCCGAACACCGGGAACTTTCGGACGAGGTGGAACGGCTGTTTGCCGCTGCCGGTGCCTTGAATTGATCCCAAATTGCGAAAGATCATTTGTGCCCCGGGGCACTTTTTGGTATACTATACCTGTATCCGCGGGCCCGGGCCCGCAATGACCTGTGAACCAAGGAACGTCATATGGAGTTACATCGCCTGAAAAAATGCCTGGCCGCCTGCCTGACAGTGCTGGTGCTGGCCTGCCTGCTGGCAGTGCCCGCTTCGGCCATGTCGGGGTATGACCCGGATTTCGAAATCAGCGCCCCGGCGGCGTATGTGGTGAACCTGGACACCAACCTGGTGGTCTATGAAAAGGACAGCGAAACCTCTATGGAGGCCGCCAGCCTGACCAAGCTGATGACCATTATCCTGATGCTCAAGACCTATCAGGACCAGCTGGACACGGTCACCGTGACCGCTCCCGGCTATATCTACGATATCCTCTACGGCAAGAACGCCTCCACTGCCGATATCCGGCGGGGTGAGACCCACACCCTGCGCAGCCTGCTGTACGCCATGCTTCTGCCCAGCGCCAATGAGGCGGCCTATATGGTGGCTGATTACATGGGCGGCGGCAGTATCGATAACTTCGTGGCCATGATGAACGACGAGGCCAAGGCCTTGGGCTGCACCGGTACCACCTTCACCGACCCCTGCGGCCTGGACCTGGGCAACGTCACCACCGCCCGGGATGCCTACCTGATGCTGCGGGCGGCCATGAGCTACGATGCTTTTGTGGAAGTGGCGGGGACCAGTACCTACCAGATGCCTGCTTCCACTGCCCACGATGCACCCTATAACATCCTGACCACCGATAAGATGCTGGTTTCCGGCACCACCTATTACCGGGAATACACCCAGGGCGGCAAGACCGGCAGTTTGTCCGACTGGCAGAACTTTGCCAGCTGGCACACCCAGGACGGTGTCAGCTATATCTGTGTGGTGCTTCACAGCTCGCTGTCTGTGGATAACAGGCCCGCCCTGTATGAGACAGCCCAGCTGATGGACTGGGCCTTCGACACCTTCTCGGTGGCGTCGGCACTGGATACCACCCAGCCCATCTCGGAACTGCCGGTGCGCTATTCCACCGAGGCTGACACCGTTATGCTCTACCCGGTGGACGACATGAAGACCCTTCTTCCTGCCGACGGCGGCGCCAGCCTGACCGAACAGACTTTCAATCTGCCGGACAGTCTGGCCGCTCCCATCAGTCAGGGGGATGTGGTGGGCAGTGTCACCGTCTCCATTCAGGGGGAAGAGGTCGGCACTGTGGACCTGATCGCGGGCAGTGATGTTTCCCGCAACCAGGTGCTGTACACCATGTCCCGTGTGGGCGAGTTCTTCAGCTCCACCTATTTCAAGGTAGTGGTCATCATCACCATGATCACGGTAGCGGTTTACGCCTTCGTCTGGGTGGCGGCCATGCTCATGGCCATCAACGAGGAAGGCAAAAAGATGGGCAAGCGTCCCCGCCGCTGACAGCGGAAAGAAATAAAAAGAAACCCGGACCGGGAACTTCCCGGTCCGGGTTTCTTGTGCTGTGTGGATGTGCGGATCAGCCGCGCTTGACGTAATCCCGTACCAGTGCCTGCAGCAGATCGTCGCGGTCGATGCGGCGGATCAGTGCGCGGGCGTTTTTGTAGGTGGTGATGTAGGTGGGGTCCTCCGAAAGGATGTAGCCCACAAGCTGGTTGATGGGGTTATAGCCCTTTTCTTCCAGTGCGCTGTACACCAGCATCATGACCTGCTTGATCTCCTGATCTTTATCGTCGTGGATCGAAAAGACCGCGGTCGGTTCCGAAATCGCCATGGCAACAACCCCCTTTTTCAGCGGCGTTTTTGGAATTTCTGTTTTCCATTATATACGATTCTTCCCGGTTTCGCAAGGGCCCCGGGCGGCGAAACCAACAAAAAAGCCCTGTTTTTACCGGAAAATTTTGCCAAAGAGGGAAAAATCAGCCTTCCAGCACCTCACCGTGGCGGATCACCGTCTTGATGTTCAGGTCGGCGTCCACCAGGATCACGTTGCCGTAGCGGCCTTCCGCCAGGCTGCCGTAGTCGGCATCGATGCCGATGCAGCGGGCCGGATTCTCGGAAGCGGCACGCACGGCACTCTCCAGCGGCACGCCCATCTCCCGCACCGCATGGCGCATGCAGTCGTACAGACAGGTGGCGCTGCCGGCGATGGTGTCGGGGTGTTCGGTCAGGGTGGCACGGGGGCCGCGCACCGTCACAGCCTGGCCGCCCAGGCTGTAAGCGCCGTCGGGCAGGCCGCAGGCCATCATGCTGTCGGCAATCAGTACCACGTGGTCGTCACCGAAGGTGTTGAAGGTAAAGCGCACCATGGCCGGGTGGATGTGCACGCCATCGGTGATCAGTTCCACCATGGCGCCGTCTTCCAGGGCGGCGATGATGGGGCCGGGTTCCCGGTGGGTGATGCCCGGCATGGCATTGTACAGGTGGGTCATGTGGTTGGCACCGGCGGCAAAAGCGGCCTTGGCGGTGTCGTAATCGGTGCAGGTGTGGGCAATGGAGATGCTCACTTCCTTGCTGCATTCCTTGATGAAGTCCAGGTTGCCCGGTTCTTCGGGAGCCACATCCACCAGCTTGATCAGCCCGCCGGAACGCTCATTCAGACGGCGGAACATGCCTGCATCGGCGGCCATGACGTACTTGGGGTTCTGGGCACCCACCTTCTTGGGGCTGATGTAGGGGCCTTCCATGTTGATGCCCACCAGGTCGGCGCCGCGCTCGTTCTTGTGGGCGGCGGCTACGTCCATGATGCCGTTCAGGATCTCCTCGCTGAAGGTCATGGTGGCGGGGCAGATGGCCAGCACACCTTTGCTGGCCTCAAAGTCCGCGATGGCCTGCAGGCCTTCGGGATCAGCGTCGCAGAAGTCGTGACCCACCGCGCCGTGGAAGTGGATGTCCACCAGGCCGGGCAGGGCGTACAGGCCGTCGGCGTCGATGACCTGTTCACCGGGTTCGGCCATGGCATGAGGCACGATGCGGCCGTTGCGGATCACCAGATCCTGCACGGCAAAAGTGTGCTGAGGGGTGTATACCTTGGCGTTGCGAATAATCATAGCTTGTTCCTCGCTTGTCTTGTTAAAAACCCCCGCCCCGGCGGGGCAGGGGAGTGTGGGAGTTATGGGTCAGATCAGGCTCAGGGCATCCTCGTCACCCACCAGGATGAAGTCGGGATGCATCTGCAGGATGGAAGCAGGAACGGTGGGGGTGACCGGGCCGAAGAAGGCCTTCTTCACGATCTCGGCCTTGTCCTTGCCGCTGGCCACCAGCAGCACCTTGCGGGCCTGCATGATGGTCTTGATGCCCATGGTGTAGGCCTGGCGGGGCACGTCGTCGATGCTGTCGAAGAAGCGCTTGTTGGCCTCGATGGTCTCCTGGGTCAGGTCCACACAGTGGGTGCCCAGCTCAAAGGCGGAACCCGGCTCGTTGAAGCCGATGTGGCCGTCATGGCCGATGCCCAGCAGCTGCAGGTCGATGCCGCCCACGCTGTGGATCACGTCGTCATAACGCTTGCATTCTGCTTCGGCGTCCATGTTGGTGCCGTCGGGCAGGTTGATGCGGTTAGGGTCGATGTTCACATGGTTGAACAGGTTGTCATGCATGAAGTACCAGTAGCTCTGGGCATTCTCCCGGGGCAGACCACGGTATTCGTCCAGGTTGACGGTGGTCACTTCGGCGAAATCCAGGTCGCCCTTGTTGTACCAGTCGATCAGCTGCTTGTAGGTACCCACGGGGGTGCCGCCGGTGGCCAGACCCAGCACGCAGTTGGGCTTCATGATGACCTGGGCCGAAATGATGTTGGCGGCCTTGCGGGACATGTCTTTGTAGTCTTTTGCACGAATGATCTTCATAGTCAATGAACCTCCGATAAAATAGAATCAGGAAGGGGTTTTCAGCTACTTTCAGTATAGCAATTAAAGCCAAAAAAGGCAATGTGAAAAAGGCCTGTTTTGTGGAAATGGAATAGAAAAAGCGGCTGAAATACGTAACTTTTCCGTGAACGAACAGCAGACAGGGCAGGGGAGAGACCCCTGCGCAAAAAAAGGCCACGGGCGGGCTGAACGCCCGCCCGTGGCGGTTAAACACAGCGGAGAGAACCAGCGGCTCCGCCCCGGAAAGGCTGTAGAGGTAATGCCTTACAGCATCTTCTTCAGCTCATCGTACACGAACTGCACCTTGGGGCCGATCACGACCTGGCAGGCAGTCTTGCTGGGACGGATGACACCGGCAGCGCCGGCGGCCTTGACGGCCTTTTCGTCGACAGCGGTGCTGTCCTTCACTTCGAAGCGCAGGCGGGTGGCGCAGTAGTCAACGTTGGCCACGTTGCCCTTGCCGCCGATAGCGGCCAGAACGCCGGAAGCGATAGCGGTGAAGTCGTTGTTGGCCAGCTGGATGTTGGCTTCGGCAGCTTCGGCATCCTCATCTTCACGGCCCGGGGTGACCAGGTTGAACTTGGTGATGGCGAAGCGGAACACAACATAGAACACCACGAAGGCAGCGATGCCCAGAGGAATGATGGTCCAGGTGTTGGCAGCAGCGGGCAGAGAAGCGGAGAAGACCAGGTCAGTGGCACCGGCAGAGAACATGAAGCCGGCGCGGAAACCAACGTAGTAGGTGATCACGCTGAAGATGCCGTACAGCAGAGCGTAGACAACGTACAGCGGGAAGCACAGGAACATGAAGCCGAATTCGAAGGGCTCGGTAACGCCGCAGACGAAAGCGCAGATGGCAGCGGAGCCGACCAGACCGAAAGCAACCTTGCGGCGCTCGGGCTTGGCATTGAGGATCATGGCAGCGGCAGCGCCGGGGATACCGAACATCA
>CALXHS010000018.1 GCA_944388165.1 uncultured Gemmiger sp.
AAAGTTTTCTTGTTTATCCCGTGAAGCTGCAATAAAAGAACCCCCGTTGCTCCCGGCAGCGCCGTCCGCTCTGGCAAAGTTTCCTTGTTTATCCCGTGAGGTTGCATAGGGCAAAGCTCGCCGTTCCCGGAAGCATCGGCCGCCCCGGCACCATCCGCCGGTCCGGGTTCTGAAGTTTTCCACAAACAGCCCTTTTTCCGGTGCAAAACAGCCGCTCTCCCCTTTTCCGGGGAAAGCGGCTATTTTCTTTGTACCTTATTTAATAAATAGGCCCATGGGTAAAATACTGCAAGGCATACACCGCTCCCAGCCCTGCCCAGACCACCAGGGCAACACCGCGGGAGGAATCTTTGCGCAGCAGCACCGCGGGCAGCACCGGGAAGAGGAAACAGGCGGAAAAGTACCGGGGCAGACTGATGGCCCAGGTAGCCCCCGCCGTGAGGGCGAAGTAGGCCAGGGCATAGCCCAGGTAATGGGGCGGCAGCCGCCGTGCGGTGAGGGCCAGCAGCACCAGCACCAGAAAGATGATCCCCAGCGCCGCGGCGCACACGTACACGGCGGCGGCCGGGTCACTGTTCCACCACCGGGCCAGGTAGTGCAGGTGATAGCGTATCGTTTCGGTGAACAGGCCCATTCCCTGGTCCCAGTGGTCTTTCTGGTAGATGGCGTACTGGGTGGGGTTGCCGTACACCGCCCAGTTCAGGGCAAAGTACAGTCCCAGCCCCAAAGGAGGCCCCGCCACCGCCAGCACCGCCCCGGCGCCGTCCCCCCGCTTGCGGCAGATGGCCCGGCCCAGCAGCCAGATCATGGCCAGCCCGCAGAGAAGCCCGCCCGGGGCCCGGGTCAGGGCGGCCAGCATCCCCGCCAGCCCGCACAGGGCCCAGCGGCGGCGTTCCAGCAGCAGCACATAGGCGGTGGACAGGAGCAGAAACAGACTTTCGGTCATGGGCGCGAAGAAAAACTGGCAGCCCGGCCCCAGCACCGCAAAAGCCAGGGCCCACCGGGCGCGGCGGTGTCCGAACCGCCCCGCCAGCAGCAGATAGAGATTCGCCCCCGCGGCGGCAAAAAGAGGCACCTGCACCCCCAGGGCCAGCACATACCAGTTCAGGATGCCGAAAGGGTTCAGCAGCCGCAGCAGCGCCGGGAACAGGGGGAAGAATACGATCATCAGGTACTGTTCAGGGAACTCCTCCCCCGCCCCGTAGCCGTACTGGGCCAGGTCCACATAATGGCGGGCGTCGGTGTTGCCGAAATACTGGGCCTGCAGGGCGGCCACGGGGTCCAGGTCGGGGTACCGCACCAGGGCCGCCGTCCAGAAGATGCCCTGCCACACCAGAGCAATGACCAGGCAGACCGCCGCGGCGTGGCCCCAGGTCCAGCGGGGCGGGGTGTCGCCGGGGGGCAGAGGCCGAAGAGCAGCGGGGCGCAAAGTGCCCAGCACACAGCACCCGGCGCACCACAAAAAAAGCAGGGCGGCCAGAATGGGCAGGATCAGTTGGGCGGTGTGGAGCATGAGGGGTCCCCTTTCATGGCAGGAACAGGAAAACGGCCAACGCAAAAGCGCCCCGGCGCGCCCGCAGAAGGCGGGGCCGGGGCGCTGAAAAGGCCGGGATTATTCTTCGGTGGGAGCTTCGGCGTCCTCGCCGTCCTCGGGGGCCAGTTCGATGTCAAAGGCCGCGCCGCAGTTGGGGCAGACCAGTTCCTGGCTGAGCAGGGTGTCCTCGTCCACAGCGGTGACGGTGCCGCAGTTGGGGCAGGTGACTTCGTACTCGGCGTCCTCATCCTCGGCGTCGTCCTCGGTGCCGAAGAGGGTGTCGGTGAGATCGTCCAGATCCTCGTCGATGGCGTCCAGCTCATCGAAGGCCTGGTCCAGAGCCTGGTCGTGTTCGGTGACGGTGGCGGCCATCTCTTCCAGCAGGTCCATCATGGCGGCGATGATCTTGCCGTTCTTGCTGTTGGGGTCAAATTCCATGCCGGTCATCAGGCCGCGGATGTAGGCAGCCTTGGCGTTCAGGTCCATAGCCATAGGGGGTACCTCCTTTATGTTGCACAATCTGCGCACCCCGCCAAGGGGTGCAAAAAGCCGGGCGCGGCAGACCCGCGGCCCGGCTCAGGCACAAAAATCAGTTGACGCGCTCCATATACTCGCCGGTGCGGGTATCGATGCGGATCTTGTCGCCTTCGTTGATGAACAGGGGCACGCGGATCTCGGCGCCGGTCTCAACCTTGGCGGGCTTCAGGGTGTTGGTAGCGGTGTTGCCCTTGAAGCCGGGTTCAGTCTCGGTGATCTCCAGCTCGATGAAGTTGGGGATTTCCACGCTGAAAACCTTGCCCTTGTAGGACAGCAGCTTGCAGATCTCGTTCTCCTTGCAGAACTTGAAGTTTTCCGGCACGTCGGCGGCGCTGACCGGGATATCATCGTAGGTCTCGTTATCCATGAAATGATACAGGTCGCCGTCCTCGTAGCTGTAGGTCACTTCCTTGCGCTCGATGAAAGCCTGGGGGAACTTGGCGGTGGGGTTGTAGCTGGTTTCGACCACGGAACCGGTGATGACGTTCTTGGTCTTGGTGCGCACGAAAGCGGCGCCCTTGCCGGGCTTGACGTGCTGGAACTCAACGACCTGGAGAACCTGGCCGTCCTGCTCAAAGGTAACGCCGTTACGGAATTCGCCTGCAGAGATCATAAATGGATTCCTCCGATTGTAGAATTAAAGTTGATGCAAATAAAACATACCTGTTGATATTTTACCCGAAAACTTGGCGTATTGCAAGTGTTTTGGGCCACACAAACGTAAAAAATGGGGGTTTGGGGCCGAAAATTCGGCCTTGATTCTTTGTTTTTTGGGGACAACAGTCTGCCGGGGTAACTGCATTTAGCCGTTTAGTCCTTCCTTTTCGTGCCCGAAAAGGAAGCGAAAAGGGCCCGCCGTTCCGATGCGGCGGCCGCCGGCCGGGGCTGCGGCCCCGGACCCCAAGATGCGGCCACCTTACGACGGCCTATTC
>CALXHS010000019.1 GCA_944388165.1 uncultured Gemmiger sp.
GAAAAACCGCCACCGTTTCGAGGCGGTGGACGCCGACCAGGGCTGCGGCCCTGGACCCGGGGTGTGCGGCCACCTTACGACGGCCTACTCAGGCCCTGGGGGGCCTGAGCAAGGAATGGATTTAAAAACCTTGAGGGAAAGCTGATTGCTGTTTCTGTCAAGTAATCGCTGCCGGGAAATGGTATTAAAACAATACCTTGTTCACCGGCCCCCAGGCCGGTGAATAGGCCGTCGTTAGGTGGCCGCATCTTGGGGTCCGGGGCCGCAGCCCCGGCCGGCGGCCGCCGCATCGGAACGGCGGGACTTTTCGCTTCCTTTTGGTCACAAAAGGAAGGACCAAACGGCAGACAGCCGTTCCCCCGTCAGCCAAAAAAGCAACCAGCGGCAAGAAGCGGGCCGGGCTTCCCCGCACCCTCTTCCGCAATACCAAACTTCTATGTTAAAATCATAAAAAATCCTTCCCCCGGGAGTGATGCCACATGCCCATCCTGCTTGACCATCAGCTGCGGGAACAGATCCCGCACAAAACCACAGAATTTCCCCTGGCCTATTACCGGGACGAGCTGGCTTCTCTGCCCGGGCGGGCGGGGCCTGCCCACTGGCACCCGGATTTCGAGATCGCCACCGCCCTCACCGGGGTGGTGGAGTACCAGGTGGGGCAGCAGCATGTGGCCCTGGAACCCGGGGACAGTATCTTTGTCAACGGAAACATGCTTCATGGGGTGCGGCAGCTTTCCGGCGATATCCCCGACCCTCTGCCCAACATGGTGTTTTCCGGGGACCTCGTCGCCCCCGAACAGAGCCGCATCTGTCAGAAATATATCCGCCCCATCGCCCGGTGCGACGCTTTGCCGTTTATCCTCTTCCGGCACGGGGACCCTGCTCACGACGAGGTCCGGGCCCTGATCCGGGACACCTATGCCCTTTTGCAGGACCCGGGGTCTTGCTGGGAAATGGCGGTACAGCGCAATATCAGCGGTATTTTTGAATACATCTTCCGCCATTTTGACAGTTTCCCCAAATCCCCGGCGGCGCGGGTACAGCTGAAAAGCCAGATACGGATGCAGAAGATGCTCACCTACATCTATGAGCACTACGCCCAGCCCGTGACCCTGGCGGATATTGCCGGGGCCGCCAACATCAGCCGCAGCGAAGCCGGGCGCTGTTTTCAGGCGTATATGGGGTGTTCTCCGGTGGAGGCCCTCATCCGCTACCGCCTGCAGACCGCCCGCCGCCTGCTGGGGGAAAACACCCAGACCCTGCAGCAGGTCAGCCAGGCCTGCGGGTTCAATTCGGTGAACTATTTCAGCCGCAAATTCCGGCAGACCTACGGCTGCGCCCCCGGCCGCGACGGAAAGTTGGGTAAATAATGCTTTGTTTCGGGGGGTTTATGCCTTTTCTCCGGCATATCCCGGTGATATAATACCGCCTGAGATCATCGGATGACCGGGAAGGAAATGGTTATGCCAAAACAGAACAAATACAAAAAGACCCTGGCGGCCTGTTACCTGGGCTTTGTCACCCAGGCCATCTCCGCCAACTTTGCCCCGCTTCTCTTTCTCACCTTCAAGAGCACCTACGGCATCCCGCTGGAACAAATCGCCCTGATCCCGCTGGTGTTCTACCTGGCACAGCTGCTCATTGACCTGGCGGCCACCCGGTTTGCCGACAAGATCGGCTACCGCGCCTGCGTGGTGGTCTCCCAGATCCTGTCGGCGGCGGGGCTGGCCCTGATGGCCGTTCTGCCCGACCTGCTGCCCCTGCCTTTTGTGGGCATCCTCATTGCGGTGGTGCTGTATGCCGTGGGCAGCGGCCTCATCGAAGTGCTGGTCAGCCCCATCGTGGAAGCCTGCCCCTTCGAAAACAAGGACGGCATGATGAGCCTGCTCCATTCCTTCTACTGCTGGGGGGCTGTGGGGGTCATTCTGGGTTCTACCCTCTTTTTCGCGGTGTTCGGGGTGGAAAACTGGCGCATCCTCACCCTGCTGTGGGCGCTGGTGCCCCTGTGCAACACCTTCAACTTTGTCAGCTGCCCCATCGAACGTCTGGTGGAAGAGGGCGAAAGCCTGGGGGTGCGACGGCTGCTCCGCCTGCCGCTGTTCTGGCTCATCATCCTGCTCATGGTGTGTTCCGGCGCTTCGGAAGCCGCCATGGCCCAATGGGCTTCCGCCTTTACCGAATCCGCCCTGGGCGTTTCCAAGACGGTGGGCGACCTGGCGGGGCCGGGCCTGTTTGCGGTGTTCATGGGCATCTCCCGCATGGTATACGGCAGATACAGCGCACGGCTGGACCTGACCCGGGTCATGCTCCTCTGCGGCGTGCTCTGCGCGGGGTGCTATCTGCTGGCGTCTTTGTCGCCCTCCCCGCTGCTGGGTCTGGCGGGCTGCGCCTTGTGCGGTCTGTCGGTGGGCATCATGTGGCCAGGGTCCATCAGCATCTCCGCCCAGAAATGCCCCGGCGGCGGCACGGCCATGTTCGCCTTTCTGGCCCTGGCCGGAGACCTGGGGGCCACGGTCAGCCCCACGCTGACCGGCAGTTTTGCCGGACTGGCGGGGGGCAGCCTGAAAGCGGGCCTGCTGGCCGCCACCGTCTTCCCGGTGATCCTGGTCCTGGGCCTGCTGCTGCTGAAAAAGACGGTGCGCCCCGCCGCAAAGGGGACGCAGCGCTGATCAATACCAATCAAAAAGGGGCAGAGTCACTTCTGCCCCTTTCGTTTGTCTCTGGCTTTGGCCGCCCCCAGCGCCCCGGGCTTGGCGGTCTTTTCGTCGGGGCGCAGCAGCTTGGCCCGCATGACGGCCCCGTCGCCGAATTTGGCCCGCAGGGCGTCGGCGGCGCGGTCCAGTTTTTCCTGCTTTTCGCTGCGGCGGGGGTCGCTGAACAGGTCCAGCTGCTCGAACCCCTGGGTGCCGGTGCGTTCCGCCGTCACCCCCACCAGCCGCACGGGGCGGGCGGGCCACATCTGCCTCAGCAGCTGCCGGGCGGTGCGGTAGAGCACGTCGGTGGAGTCGGTGGGGCCGTCCAGGGTGACCTGGTGGCTTTTGCGGCGGAAGGCGTTGTCCACCACCTGCACCGCCACCACCCGGGCGCAGCGCCCGTCCAGCCGCAGCCGCTGCCCCACCGACTCGCACAGCGCCAGAAGGGTGGTGTCCGCCTCGGCGGGGTCGTGGAGGTCGGCGGGCAGGGTCACGCTGCTGCCGTAGGAGTTGTCTTTGGAATGCTGCTTGGTCACCGGGTCGCTTTCCCGTCCGTTGGCATAGTTCCAGAAGGTATCCCCCCGGGCGCCGAACACCCCCACCAGGATCTCCCGGTCGGTGTTGGCCAGCTGCCCGATGGTGGCAATGCCCAGTTCCTGCATCCGGGCGGCGGCGCTGGGCCCCACCCCGAAGAGGTCCCGCACCGGCAGGGGCCACAGTTTGCGGGGCACGTCCTCCTCTTCCAGGCGGTGGACCCGGTCGGGCTTTTCAAAGTCGGAGGCCATCTTGGCCAGCAGGCGGTTAGGGGCCACCCCGATGTTCACCGTGAACCCCAGTTCCCGCTTGATGCGCTGGCGCAGCTGGTGGGCGGTCTCGATGGGCAGGCCGAAGAGCCGTTCGGTGCCGGTCATCTCCACAAAGGCCTCGTCGATGCTGTACTGTTCCACCACCGGGGAATACTGGTTGAGAATTTCGATCATGGCTTTGGAGTTCTGCACATAGAAGTCGAAATCCGGGGGCACCACGATGAGTTCCGGGCATTTGCGCCGGGCGGCAAAGAGGGATTCCCCCGTGCGGATGCCGAACTTCTTGGCCGGGCCGCTCTTGGCCAGCACCACCCCGTGACGCTTTTCCTCGTCGCCCCCCACGGCGGAAGGCACGGTGCGCAGGTCCAGGTCGGAGCCTTCCCGCAGGGCTTTCAGGGCCGACCAGGAGAGAAACGCCGAGTTCACATCCACATGAAACCAGGTCTTTTCCATGGCCGAAGCCCCCTTTCTGTTCTTTTGTCAGTATAACACGGGGGAAAAGCCCTTGCAATCGGAAGCCCGGGAGCGTATACTGTGTGGTGCGGCAAAGCCGTAAATTTGCGCTGTACCTTGCAGAAAGGACGGCAGCAGGAGGAAAATTGAATATGAACAACCCGAACAAACGTCTGAGTTCGACCACCCGCACCCTGACGCAGCTGGCGCTGCTCACGGCGGTGGTGCTGGTCATGGCCTATACCCCCCTGGGGTATATCCGGGTGGGCCTGCTCACCATGAGCCTGCTCACGGTTCCGGTGGCCATCGGCGCCATGCTCACCGGCCCGGCGGGCGGTGCCTGGCTGGGCCTGGTCTTCGGCCTGACCAGCTTCATGAACGCGGTGAACGGCACCGGCGGCCTGACGGCTTTCGCCTTCCAGTACAACCCGGTGCTCTGCTTCATCACCTGCGTGGTCGCCCGCGTGGCCTGCGGCCTGTGCTGCGGCCTGCTGTACATGGGCGCGGCGAAGCTCTTCAAGACCCACGACAAGGCCGCCTGCGTGGTGGGCGCCCTGAGCGCGCCTCTGCTCAACACCCTGTTCTTCATGGGCTGCCTGCTGGGCTTCTTCTTCCAGCTGGAACCCATCCAGAACACCCTCAACTCCCAGCCGGTGCAGGACCTGCTGGCCGGGTCCGGTATTCCCGCCCCGCTGGCGGTGGCCGTGGTCATGGTGGGTGTACAGGGCCTCATCGAAGCCGTGGTCAGCGGTGTGATCTCCACCGCCGTCACCGTGGCGCTGCGCCGGGTGCTCAAGCGTGCCTGATGATTCGGTAAAACCATATGTAAACCAAAAGAGCCTTCCCCTTGTGGGGGAAGGCTCTTTTTCATTATGGATCAGTTGAACCAGAAGCCGGTCATGTCGTACTTGAAGGTCCGGTAGTTCTGCATGGTGCATTCGTACTTGTATTCCCGGATGAGCACACCCTCGGGGTCGTACTCGCCGAAGACCATGGACACGCCGCTGTTCACCGTCCAGTTGCCGGTGGTGCTGCAGCGGGACCCGTTGGACACGATGCTGGAATAGGGCACATCAAAGCTGCCTGCCAGTTCAAAGGTGCCCGCGTTCTCGTCGATGCGGTAGATGTACACCTGGCTGGTCTCGGTGCCGTCGCCGTACAGGTCGGTGCCCACGCTGTCCGCCACATCCAGCTCAAAGTCGTCCCGGCTGTTCAGCGACCAGTAGTTGTTGTTGTACACCGCCAGGGTATAGACCCCGTCGCTCTCCCGGTCCAGCAGTTCCACACAGTGCTGGCCGTACTGGGGCACGAAATCCCCCACCTGGGTCAGGCAGAGGCCGGCGTAGGGAGTGTCTGCCCAGAAGCGGCTGTCACCCGCCAGCCATTCCACCGCGGGTTCGCTGTGGATATTGGCTACCTTGATGATGGTGGAAGTCTCACGGGAGGATACGATCAGGCTGTCGTCCTCCTCCATGTACTGCAGGCTGTTCAGATGGATCCAGTCCCATTCACCCGCCTGCCAGAAGAAGTCGTCGGTGGGGCCCACCGGGCGGGTCATGTCAAAGTAACCCTTCATCACCTGGGTGAAGTCCAGGATCTCGGTCACGTCCCCGGTCTCCAGGTCGATGGACAGCACCCGGTCTTCCACCGTCTCGCCCTCGGCCACTTCCGCCAGGGCCAGCACCTCGCCGTCGGCGCCGAAGCCGATGTCGTGGTGCAGTTCGTAGCCCTCCAGGTCATACACCTGGGTCACCCGGCCCAGCCCGTTGATGCGGGCCAGCTTGGAGGAGGACACACAGGTCACGATCTCGTCCCCGTCAAAGAGCAGGCGGTCCAGGCCGAAGCCTTCCAGCACCATCTCGTACCGCAGCACGCCCGCGTCGTCGTAGAAGAAGCCGTAGCCCAGGTATCCGTTCACACGCATCATGGCAAACAGCCCTTCGGCCTGGGCGGCTTCGGAGTCACCGTCGGTCACTTCCAGCCGGGTGGCGTAGCCGGACCGGGTCTCAGGCATGTCCACCGTAAAGCTCACGATCTGCCGGGCGTTGCCCCAGCTGCCGGAAATGGTCATGGTCACTTCGTTGGTCATGCCCGGCACCAGACCGATGATCTGGAATTCATGGGTGCGGGTGTATGCCTGACCCGAAGCATCCGCCGCTTCGGCGGTGTAGTCGGGGATGGATTCATCCTCCACATGGATGGTGTAGCTCACCTTGGTGGGCATGTCGGTCTGGAAGTAGAGATACAGGGCGTTGCTGGCCGTGCCGAAGGGGTTCAGCACCGCCAGGGGGGTGGTGGCGGTCCAGGTCATGCCGTCGCCCTTCATGGCTTCCAGGGTACCGGCCAGGCGTTCCTGCACTGTGATGTCGTAGTAGGTAAAGCCCTCTTCCTCAATGTCGTCGGGGATCAGCTGGATGGCCCGCAAACCGTCCCCCAGTTCCGCTTCGGCGTAGGAAACGCCCAGGGTGCTGTTCTCGCCGATGGTGGCGCCGGTCTCAAAATCCCAGTCGGTGCGGACCACGCTCTCCTGGGCGGTAAAGGCTTTGGATACCGCCAGAATGATGATGGGCACCGCCACAATGAGAAGGATGACGCCGAGGACGATGCCTGCCAACAGTTTTTTGTGTTTTTTTAAGTCCATGACTTTTCCTCACTCCTGTTTGCCGTTCTTTGACATTTATAAGTAGGTGATACACACCAACACGGCCCCCAGCACGGTCAGGATCATGCCGGTCAGCCGGTTGAGCAGAAGGGTACCCGCCCGGGTGGCGATGCGGGCGGCGATCTGGGCCCAGATCAGGGTAAAGATGACGCACAGCACCAGCAGGTCGGGCCGGGGCGGTGCGCCCAGGGCAAAATGGCTCACAGCCCCCGTCAGGGCCGAGAAGGTCATAATGAACACGCTGGTGCCCACGGCGGTCTTCAGTTCGTAGCCCAGCACCACGGTCAGCACCAGCAGCATCATCATGCCGCCCCCGGCGCCGAAGAACCCGCAGATCAGCCCGATGACCGAACCGCCCACCGCGCCTTTCAGGATCTGCATGGCCCGGCTGCCGCCCTGCATGGTGCGTCTGGTGGAGGTCACCGGCAAAAACAGGAACTTCAGCCCCAGGAAAAAGGTCATGATCACCGAAAAGCTGCCCAAAGTGCCGTCCGGCACAAAGCTGGAAAGCCAGCTGCCCACCAGGGTCATGCACAGCACGCCGCACATCATCACGAAGCCGTTTTTCAGGTCGATGGCGCCGGTCTTGGCGTAGGTGCGGGCGCTGGCGGCGCTGGCCAGCACGTCGCTGGCCAAAGCGATGCCGATGGCGTCGTAGGCCGGCACCCCCAGAAAGGTGATGAGCATGGGGCTGATGACGGTGGCGGCGCTCATGCCCGCAAACCCGGTGCCCAGCCCGGCCCCCGCCCCGGCCAGAAAACAGATCAGAACTTCAAACCAGATTCCATTCAATTCGCAAAAACTCCTTTGCGGGGCCTCTGCGCCCCGTTGCCTACCATATTACCATACGGCGCAGAGAAAGCAAAGTCCCGCAAATGCGAAAAAAAGTTGAATCTTTTGTTAAAAAGCAACCTTTGGAGGGGACGGCAAAGAACCGGCCAAAAATACCTCAAAAAATTAAGATAAAATTCTTGACAAATCGGAACCAGGGTGTATAATAGCCAATGTCCGATTTAGCTAAATAAATTTAGGTAAACAAACGGAACTAATTTTCCGCCCCGGACCAAAACAATGATCGAAGATAAAGGAGAGTACCCCCATGACTTTTGAAGAACTGAAGAACGTGATCGTGGAAACCCTGAACGCCGACGAAGAGAAGGTCACCATGGAAGCCAGCCTGGCCGACGACCTGCAGGCCGACAGCCTGGACGCTGTGGAACTGAACATGGCCATTGAGGAAGCCTTCGGCACCTCCATCCCCGACGAGGAACTGCCCAACATGAAGACCGTGGGCGACATCTTCAACTACCTGACCAACAACGGCTGATCGCCGCCTGACCCCGCAACCCACCCGAAGAAACAGGAGGAACACCCATGGACGTTGGCAAGATCTTTGCCGTGGGCAGCCGCGAGCGCATGTTCCAGCTGAAAGCCCGGCGTGACGCCGGACTGGACAGCCCCCGCTGGCAGCCGCCCCATTACTTCACCTGCAAAAAGTGCGAGCGCCGCGCCACCCGCCAGACCTGGGCCGGCACTTTGTATGTCTGCCCCAACTGCGGCCACCATCAGCCCATCGGCGGCTATTACCGCCTGAGCATGGTGCTGGACCACGGCAGCTTCAAGGAACTGGACGCCGACGTGCAGGGGGAAAACGTCCTGGATTTCCCCGGCTATGACGAAAAGCTGGACGCCCAGCGGGCCAAGACCGGCCTTTCCGACGCGGTGGTCACCGCCACCGGCAAGGTGGGCGGCGTGCCGGTGGTGGCCGCCGTGCTGGACAGCCGCTTCTTCATGGGCAGCATGGGCACCGCCGTGGGCGAAAAGATCACCCGCGCCGTGGAGTTCGCCGCCAAGAAGGAACTGCCCCTCATCATCTTCTCCGCCAGCGGCGGCGCCCGCATGCAGGAAGGCATCTTCAGCCTGATGCAGATGGCCAAGACCAGCGCCGCCATCCAGCGGTTCCAGGCCAAGGGCGGGCTGTACATCAGTTACCTGACCCACCCCACCACCGGCGGCGTCACCGCCAGCTTTGCCAGCCTGGGCGACATCACCCTGGCCGAGCCCGACGCCCTCATCGGTTTTGCGGGCCCCCGGGTCATTGAGCAGACCATCGGCCAGAAGCTGCCCAAGGGCTTCCAGCACGCCGAGTACCTGCTGGACCACGGTTTCGTGGACCAGGTGGTGCCCCGGGGCGAGATGAAAGCCACCCTGACCCGCATCCTCAAACTCCACACCCAAGGAAGGAAGCACGGCGCATGATCAAGGATATTCTGAAAGAAGTCGAGGAGCTGGACGCGGCCATCACCGCCGCCCGGGACGCGGCCCTCGCCGCCGATCCCGCCGATGAGCTGATGGGCAACGAACACACCGCCCCCGACCTGGAAGCCATGGAGGCCCGCCGCGACCAGCTGCTGAACTCCTGCACCGAGCTCACCGCCGCCGACCGGGTGTTCCTGGCCCGTCACCAGGGCCGTCCCCGCATCGACGAGTACATCGACGTGCTCTTCACCGATTTCTTTGAGCAGCGGGGCGACCGCCAGTGCCGGGAAGACCCCAGCATCCTGGGCGGCATCGCCCGGTACAAGGGCCTGCCGGTCACCGTCATCGGCCACCGCAAGGGCTCCAACACCGAGGAAAACCTCCGCTACAACTTCGGCATGCCCGGCCCCGAAGGCTACCGCAAGGCTCTGCGCCTGATGAAACAGGCGGAAAAGTTCGGCCGTCCCATCATCACCTTCATCGACACCCCCGGCGCTTACCCGGGCAAGGAAGCCGAGGAACGGGGCCAGGGCGAGGCCATCGCCCGCAACCTGGCCGAGATGAGCGGCCTCACCGTGCCGGTGATCTCCATTGTCACCGGCGAGGGCAGCAGCGGCGGCGCCCTGGGCCTGGGTGTGGCCAACCGCATCCTCATGCTGGAAAACGCCGTCTACTCGGTCTTGAGCCCCGAAGGCTTTGCCAGCATCCTGTGGAAGGATTCTTCCCGCAGCGGGGAAGCCTGCGACATCATGAAGCTCACCGCCCATGACCTGCAGCAGGACGGCATTGTGGAAGAGGTCATCCCCGAACCGTTGGGCGGCGCCCAGCGGGACCACAAGGCCCTGTTCACCGCCCTGGACGCGGCGCTGGAACGCCACCTGACCCAGCTGTGCAAGCTGGGGGGCAAGGCCCTGGCCGAGCAGCGCTACAAGAAGTACCGTCAGATCGGTTTGTGAGATAGATACGAGGGAAAGTATGGAAGGTTTGCAGCTGATCGCCACCGGCGGGGCGTTGCCCGGCCGCCTGGTGACCAACGAGGATTTGAGCCGGATGGTGGATACCAGCGACGAATGGATCACCACCCGCACCGGTATCCGCCAGCGGCATTTCTGCGCCGAGGGCGAGACCGTCACCCACCTGGCCGTGGCCGCCGCCCGCCAGGCCCTGGAACGCAGCGGCCTGGACCCGGCACAGATCGGCTGCTGCGTCTGCGGCACCCTGTCGGCGGAATACGCCACCCCCAGCACCGCCTGCCTGGTGCAGAAGGAACTGGGCCTGCCCCAGGATATCCCGGTGCTGGATGTGAACGCCGCCTGTTCCGGCTTCATTTATGGGGCCGGGGTGGCCCGGGGCCTGCTGGCCGCCCGGGAAAACGACCTCCGCCGGTACGCCCTGGTCATCGGGTGCGAACAGCTGTCCCGCCTGATGGACATGACCGACCGCAGCACCTGCGTCCTCTTCGGGGACGGGGCGGGGGCGGCCGTCTTTGAGCTGACCCAGGACGACGGCTTTGCCATCGACCTGGGCGCGAGGGGGGATATGGCCATCACCACCCCGGCGGGCGGACCCATCGGCATGGACGGCCGGGCGGTTTTCCGCTTTGCGGTGGACGCCCTGCCCCGTACCCTGCACACCGTGCTGGATGCCGCGGGCAAGACCCTGGACGACCTGGACTGGGTGATCTGCCACCAGGCCAACAGCCGCATCATCGACCACTGCGTCAAGAAACTGAAGGCTGACCCCGCCAAATTCTACAAAAACATGGACCGCCACGGCAACACCAGCGCCGCCAGCATCCCGGTGGCGCTGAATGAACTGGCCGAAGAAGGCCGCCTGACCCCCGGCATGCGCATCGCCTGCATCGGTTTCGGCGGCGGGCTGACCTGGGGCGGTATGGTCCTGAAGGTGAAAGGGAACAAAGCATGAAACTGCTGAACGAAATTCTGGGCACCAAGTACCCCCTGATCCAGGGCGGTATGGCCAACATCGCCACCGGCGAATTTGCCGCCGCCTGCTCCAACGCGGGCGCCCTGGGCCTCATCGGCTCCGGCGGCATGGACGCCGAAACCCTGCGCAACAACATCCGCAAGGCCAAGGAACTCACCGACAAGCCTTTCGGCGTGAACATCATGCTCATGCACCCCCAGGCCGATGAGTTCGCCAAGATCGTGGTGGAGGAAGGCGTCCGCTTTGTCACCACCGGCGCGGGCAACCCCGGCAAGTACATGGAAAGTTGGAAGACCGCCGGCATCACCGTCATGCCGGTGGTGGCCGCCGCCGTGCTGGCCAGGCATCTGGTCAAGTGCGGCGCCGACGCCCTCATCGCTGAAGGCACCGAGAGCGGCGGCCATGTGGGCGAAATGACCACCATGGCCCTGGTCCCCCAGGTCATCGACGCGGTGAACGTGCCGGTCATCGCCGCCGGCGGCATCGCCGACGGCCGCCAGCTGGCCGCCGCCTTCGCCCTGGGTGCCTGCGGCGCCCAGATCGGCACCTGCCTGCTGGTGGCGGAGGAATGCCCCATCCATCCCAACTACAAGGCCGCTCTGCTCAAGGCCAAGGACAGCGATACCATCGTCACCGGCCGCATCGGCGGCACCCCGGTGCGGGTGCTGAAAAACCGCATGAGCCGGGAATACGTCCGCCAGGAAAAGGCGGGCGCCGACAAGATGGAACTGGAGAAATTCACCCTGGGCAGCCTGCGCCGGGCCGTCTTTGAGGGCGACACCGACACCGGCAGCCTGATGGCCGGTCAGGTGGCGGGCATGCTCACCGGCGTGCGCCCGGTGGCCGATATCCTGGACGACCTGATGACCGGATGCCGCACCCGCCTGGGCGAGATGAACGACATCCGCCTGTGAGGAAGAAGGAGAAAACGAGATGAAACTTGCCATCCTGTACGCCGGTCAGGGCAGCCAGCACGCCGGTATGGGCGCCGATCTGTACGAAGGCTCCCCGGTGTTCCGCGCCGTCTTTGACCAGGCCGCCGAAGCCCTGGACTTCGACCTCAAGACCACCTGCTTCACCGACCCTTACGGGGTCATCAACCAGACCCAGTATACCCAGCCCTGCATGGTGGCTTTCGCCGTGGGCGTCACCGCCATGCTGGCGGACGCGGGCATCACCCCCGACTACGCCGCGGGCCTGTCCCTGGGCGAATACTCCGCCCTGGAATGTGCGGGCGTCTTTGACGCCAGGACCGCCGTGGAACTGGTGGCCTTCCGCGGCAAGGCCATGGCCAAGGCTTCCGAGGGCCTGGTGTGCGGCATGACCGCCGTTCTCATGCTGGACCGGGAGACCCTCCGGCGCTGCTGCGACGAGGCTTCCGCTCTGGGTATGGTGCAGATCTGCAACTACAACTGCCCCGGCCAGCTGGTCATCGGCGGCGAGAAGGCCGCTGTGGACAAGGCTGCCGAACTGGCCAAGGCGGCGGGCGCCAAGCGCTGCCTGCCCCTGAAGGTCAGCGGCCCCTTCCACACCAGCCTGATGCACCCGGCGGGGGACGCCCTGGCGGAAAAGTTCCGGACCATCGACTTTAAGCCCATGAAGCTGCCGGTGCTCTTCAACTGCCTGGGCCGGGAAAAGGCCGAAAGCGATTCCATCCCCGCCCTGCTGGAAAAGCAGGTGCAGAGCAGCGTCTACCTGGAGGACACCATCCGCCGCCTGGCCGAACTGGGCGTGGATACCGTCATCGAGGTGGGCCCGGGCAAGGCCATCTCCGGCTTTGTGAAAAAGACGGTGGGCAGCGCCATCACCTGCCTGAACATCGAGACCATGGCGGATTTCAACGCCGCCGTGGCAGCCGTCAAGGAGGCCCGGGCATGAGCGAACAGAACAACACCCGCCGCGCCGCCCTGGTCACCGGGGGCGGGCGGGGCATCGGCCGGGCCATCTGCCTGGCCCTGGCCGCCCAGGGGTATGATGTGGCGGTGAACTACGCCGCCAGTTCCGCCGCGGCGGAAAAGACCGCCGAAGACTGCCGCGCCTATGGGGTGCAGGCCGTCACCCTGCAGGCGGATGTCACCGACCCCGCCGCCTGCCAGACCCTGGTGGACACCGCCGCCAAGACCTTCGGCCGTCTGGATGTGCTGGTGAACAACGCCGGCGTCACCGCCGACAAGCTCATCCTGCGCATGCAGGAAGAGGATTTCGACAAGGTCATCAACGCCAACCTGAAAGGCACCTTCTTCTGCTGCAAGGCTGCCTGCAAACTGATGATGCGCCAGCGGTACGGCCGCATCGTCAACATCAGCAGCGTGGTGGGCCTGCACGGCAATGCGGGCCAGGCCAACTACGCCGCCAGCAAGGCGGGGCTCATCGGCATGACCAAGAGCCTGGCCAAGGAATTTGCCGCCCGGAACGTCACCGTCAACGCGGTGGCCCCCGGATTTATCGGCACCGACATGACCGACGCCATGACCGACGCCGCCAAGCAGGCGGCCCTGGGCAGCATCCCGGCGGGGCGCATCGGCGCGGCGGAGGAAGTGGCCAATGCGGTGGCCTTCCTGGCCGGCGAAGGCGCGTCCTACATCACCGGACAGGTGCTGTGCGTGGACGGCGGCATGGGCATGTAACTCCCCTGACGGGGCAAAAGGGGGAACAGCCCCGCACGGCAATTGCCTGACTGATTTTTTGTTTCCCCGGGTTGCGGTGCCCGCATCGGACGGCGCCCCTGGAAAGGGGCTTGTCCTCTGCGACCGCTGCCCCTGCTCCGCTGCGCTGCATCTGCCGCAGGCAGCGCGCAGCTCCGCAGCCCTCGACAAAATTTTGCACCGAACCGCGCACTCGCCGCACGGCGGCTCGCACACAATTCGGCGCAAAATTTCCCTGGCGGTGTCAGGGTCGTCGGCGCATGTCCGCCGACGGGAACGGGTTTTGAAATTCAGGGGCACAGGCGCGCACGGCTGCGGCAGCCGGGGGCGTTCCCCAAAAAACGCGGGCAATGCGGGCCCGCGGGTTCCCATCGTTTTGGTTCTGAGGTAATTTGTATAGAGAAGGATAGCGAGGTTTCCCATGGAAAAACGCAGAGTCGTCATCACCGGCCTGGGCACGGTCAACCCCACCGGTAACACGGTGGCCGAAAGCTGGGCTGCCGTCAAGCAGGGTGTGTGCGGCGTGGGCCCCATCACCCATTACGACACCACCAACAGCAAGGTCAAGGTGGCCGCCGAAGTCAAGGACTTCGACCCCGCCGTCCGCGTGGATAAGCGGGAAGCCCGCAAGATGGCCCGCTTCACCCAGTTTGCGGTGGCCGCTGCTGTGGAAGCTATGGCCGATTCCGGCATTGATATGGAAGCCACCGACGCCAGCCGGTTCGCCACCATCATCTCCAGCGGCATCGGTGGCCTGCCCACCATCGAGGAGGAGCACGCCAAGGGCGAGGCCAAGGGCTTCGACAAAGTCAGCCCCTTCTTTGTGCCCATGTCCATCGCCAACATGGCGGCGGGCCAGGTGGCCATCCGTTTCGGTCTCAAGGGCATGTGCACCAGTCCTGTCACCGCCTGCGCCGGCGGCACCAACGCCATCGGCGACGCCTTCCATCGTATCCGGGACGGCTACGAGGATCTGGCCATCTGCGGCGGCGCCGAAAGCTGCATCAGCCCCCTGGGCGTGGGCGGCTTCACCAGCATGAAGGCCCTGAACCCCACCGACGACCCCGCCCGTGCGTCCATTCCCTTTGACGCCGAGCGCGGCGGCTTCGTCATCGGCGAAGGCGCGGGCATGCTGATCCTGGAAGAACTGGGCCACGCCCGGGCCCGCGGCGCGAAGATCTACGCCGAGGTGGTGGGGTACGGCGCCAACTGCGACGCCTACCACTTCACCGCTCCCGCCCCCGGCGGAGAGGGCGGCGCCGCCTGCATGCGCCTGGCGCTGCAGGATGCGGGCATCGCCCCCGAAGCCATCGGCTACATCAACGCCCACGGCACCAGCACCCACCTGAACGACTCCTGCGAGACCGCCGCCATCAAGTCGGTGTTCGGCGACCACGCCTACAAGCTCCATGTGTCCAGCACCAAGTCCATGACCGGCCATCTGCTGGGCGCTGCCGGCGGCGTGGAGGGCGTCTTCACCGCCCTGGCCCTGCACGAGGGCTACCTGCCCGCCACCATCGGCCTGCAGGTCCCCGACCCGGAATGTGACCTGGATTACCTGCCCAACCACGGCCTGGAAGAGCAGGTGGAATACGCCCTGAGCGACAGCCTGGGCTTCGGCGGCCACAACGCCGCCATCATTTTCAAGCGCTGGGAGGGCTGAGAAATGGCCATTGTTGCGAATGATCCCCCCCGCGTGCTGAACGCCAGCCAGATCGCGGAGATTTTGCCTCACCGGTATCCCTTCGCCCTGGTGGACCGCATCACCGACTACGAGCCCGGCAAATGGGCCCGGGGCATCAAGTGCGTGAGCATGGGCGAGCCCTATTTCCAGGGCCATTTCCCCGGCCAGCCGGTGATGCCCGGCGTGCTCATCCTGGAAGCCCTGGCCCAGTGCGGGGCGGTGGCGGCTCTCAGCGAAGAGGGCGCCCAGGGCAAGCTGGCCCTGTTCGGCGGGGTGAAGAACGCCCGGTTCCGCCGCCAGGTAGTGCCCGGGGACGTGCTGACCCTGGAATGTGAACTCATTGAACGCCACGGGCCTGTGGGCGTGGGCAAGGCAACGGCATGGGTGGACGGCGTGCGCGCCGTCAATGCCGAACTGACCTTTGCCATTGTGGACCGGGAGAACGCCCGGTGACTACACAGGGCTGTTCAATTGTGGCGAAACATGGTATACTGACCAGTAAAGACACAAAACAGCTTCGGGCAGCGGCCCGGATGCGCCGCACACGCGGCACCACGGCCCGCAAGCCCGATCCGCAGGAGGTTTTTGCGATGCTGGACCAGGCATTCCAACAGGTGTATACCAAGTTCAAGCTGCATTTTTATCAACAGGTGTTCAACAAGTTTGAGACCCGCGAAGCCACGCTGACCACGGTGGAATCTTTCTGCATGGAGGTCATCATGGCGCTGGGCAGCCCGACCATTGCGGAATTCTCCAACATGATGAACCTGTCCACCCCCAACGCCGCCTACAAGATCAACAATCTGGTGAAAAAGGGGTATGTGAAGAAGGTCCAGTCGGAAACCGACAAGCGGGAGTATCATCTGTACCCCACCCGCAAGTATATCGACTATTACAGCATCAGCTACGCCTATCTGCAGCAGGTGGTGGACCGCGCCAAGCAGCGCTTTACCACCGAAGAACTGCAAAGCCTGGAAAAGATGCTCAGCATCGTTTCGGAAGAGCTTATGCCGGAGATCCCGCTGCCCAAGTCCGGGCCGGCGGTGGCAACACAAGAATAAAATAGGTAAAGAAGGCTTCTCCTTGTATATAAGGGAGAAGCCTTCTTTTGTTCTTTTTGTTTGTTGTTTCTTGGCGGGCGGCTGCCAGCCGTTTCCCCGGCAGCCACCCATCCCCAAAACACAAAACAAAAAAACAAAAACGGAGAGAACCGGAAGGTTCTCTCCGCTCTGTATGATCTGAATAAAAATATTACAGATTGAAATACCGCACCGCGTTGTTGTAGCTGATGCCTTCCACGATCTTCTTCAGAGAAGCCTCATTGTTGGGATACTGGCCGTTCTCCACCCAGTTGCCGATGAGGTTGCACATCAGGCGGCGGAACAGCTCGTGGCGGGTGTAGCTCAGGAAGCTGCGGCTGTCGGTGAGCATGCCGATGAAGTTGCCCAGCAGGCCCAGACGAGCCAGGGTCTTCATCTGCTGATACATGCCGTCGTCGGTATCGCAGAACCACCAGGCGCTGCCCAGCTGGATCTTGCCCGGCACTTCGTCGTCCTGGAAGGCGCCCAGAATGGTGCCCAGCATGTCGAAGTCGGCGGGGTTCAGGCTGTACAGGATGACCTTGGGGCATTCGCCGGTCTCGGTCAGGGCGGACAGCAGGCTGCTGATGGAAGCGCTGCCGTCGGTCACGGCGATCATGTCAAAACCGGTATCGGGGCCCAGTTTGCGGAACATGCTCTTGTTCACGTTGCGCAGGCAGCTGTAATGGATCTGCATGACCACGTTGTACTTCTTGTACAGGCGGCCCATGGCGATGAGCAGGTAGGTGATATATTCGTCGCATTCCTGCTTGGAAACGGGCTCACCGGCCATGGCCTTCTTGAAGGCGGCGGTAGCCTTGTCCACGTCGGTCTCCACGAAGGGCACATAGTCCAGGCCGTGGTCGGCGGCGCGGCAGCCCATCTTCACGAAGAACTGCAGGCGCTCGTCCAGGGCGGAAACCACGCAGTCGGCGCAGGCGAACTTGCGGCCAACCACCTCTTCCAGCTTGTGGATGTAATCCACGAAACCGTCCTTGTGGATGTTCAGGGCCTTGTCCGGGCGGAAGGAGGGAGCCACGACCACCTTGATGGAAGGATCGTTCTTGATCTTTTCATGCCATTCCAGGCTGTCGATGGGGTCATCGGTGGTGCCCACCATGGCCACGTTGCTCTGCTCGATCAGGCCGCGCACGGTCATCTTGGGATCGTTCTGCAGCTTCTCGTTGCACAGGTTCCACACCTCTTCAGCGGTGTCGCCATTGAGAACGCCCTCATAGCCGAAGTACTTCTTCAGCTCCAGGTGGCACCAGGTATACATGGGGTTGCCGATGGCCATTTCCAGGGCTTCGGCAAACTTCTGAAACCGCTCACGGTCGGGTTTGTCGCCGGTGATGTACTCTTCCGGCACGCCGTTGGAACGCATGACGCGCCACTTGTAGTGGTCGCCGAAATAATAGTCGGAACCATCGGCCAGGACCTGATGGCCGCCCAGCCACACCTGGGCGATGTTCTCAAACCGGCGGTCCTCGTAGATCTCCTGCGGGGGAATGTGGCAGTGATAGTCCACGATGGGCAGCGCTTCGGCGTAGTCGTGGTACAGGTGCTGCGCGGTCTTGGTTTCCAGCAGGAAATCCTTGTCCATAAATGCTTTCATAAACCAATACTCCTTTGCTTACCTTGGCTGGCATGCGGCCCGAAAAGAACGAATCATGCGCCCTTTGAGCAGCATAATACAACATAACCTGCTACCATTATACATATGAACCGGTGCCCGAACAAGTTGCAAAAATTGCCCAAGACCTGAAATAACTGCCAAAAATTCGGCATTGCGCTTGTGCAAAACGCAGAAACATGAAAAACCAAAAGTATATGCGCAAAATATGCGCGGTGCTGAAAAATTGAATCTTGACGCGCCTGCCCAAAAAAACTAGAATAAGGGTAATGTTGAGCCTCTGACGGCCGGGGGCGGTGTGTGCCGCGGCAAGGGCAGGGCGCGAATTTTGCGAACATAAGGAGAGCATTCACATGGAAACCTTGAACTATCAAGTCCTGGAAAACTCCGGCTATAAGGGCTACATCCTCAAGGATGCGCCGGAAAAGGTCCTGCAGTTCGGCGAGGGCAACTTCCTTCGTGCCTTCGTCAATTACTGGTTTGATGTGTCCAACGAGAAGGTGGGCTGGAACGGCAAGTGCTGCCTGGTGCAGCCCATCGCCCCCGGCCTGGCCAAGCTCATCAACGACCAGGAAGGTCTGTACACCCTGTACCTGCGCGGCCGCCAGAACGGCGAAAAGGTGGATGCCAAGCGGGTGATCTCCAGTGTGTCCCGCTGCCTGAACCCCTATGAAAAGGAAGGCTACGACGCCATGATGCAGGTGGCCGTTTCCGACGACCTGGAATACATCGTGTCCAACACCACCGAGGCGGGCATCGTCTATGACCCCGCCTGCCAGGCTGCCGACTGCCCGCCGGCTTCCTTCCCCGCCAAGCTGACCCAGGTGCTGCTTGCTCGTTACAACGCCAAAAAGCCCGGCGTGGTGGTGCTTTCCTGCGAGCTGATCGACAACAACGGCAAGGAACTGCTCAAGTGCGTGAACCAGTACATTGAACAGTGGGGCCTGGACGACGGCTTCAGGAAGTGGGTCAATGAGGAATGCACCTTCTGCTCCACCCTGGTGGACCGCATCGTGCCCGGCCGCATCCGCGATGCTGCCGAAGTGGCCCGTCTGGAAGAGGAGAACGGCTACCACGACGAACTCATCGACGTGGGCGAGATCTTCGGCGTGTGGAACATCGAAGGCCCCGCCTGGCTGGAGGACAAGCTCCCGTTCAAGGCTGCCGGCCTGAACTGCCCGGTGGTTCCCGACGTTACCCCCTACAAGAAACGCAAGGTTCGCATCCTGAACGGTGCGCACACCGGTTTCGTGCTGGGCGCCTATCTGGCGGGCTTCGATATCGTGCGTGACTGCATGCACGACGACGTCATCCGCAGCTTCATGAACAAGATGCTGCTGGAAGAGGTCGTGCCCATCCTGCCCCTGGACCAGGAGGACTGCAAGCAGTTTGCCGCTGCGGTGGAAGACCGCTTCAACAACCCCTTCGTCAACCATGAGCTGATGAGCATCAGCCTGAACTCCACGGCCAAGTGGCGGGCCCGCAACATGCCCTCTCTGCTGGAATATGTGGAGAAGAACGGCACCCTGCCCACCTGCCTGAGCATGGGCCTGGCCGCTTACATCGCCTTCTATTCCAACGACATCCAGGGCCTGACCGACAAGGGCCTGGTTTGCAAGCGCCCCGCCGGCAACGAGTACGTGGTTTCCGACGACCGCTGGGTGCTGGAATTCTACAACGCCCACAAGGACGACGACATCCCCACCCTGGTGCATGCCGTCATGACCAACGAGCAGATGTGGGGCCAGGACCTGACCGCCGTGCCCGGCTTCGAGGAAGTCACCGTCAAGAACCTGACCAAAATCCGCACCGAAGGCGCCAAGGCTGCGTACGCTGCCTGCCTGTAAGCCGC
>CALXHS010000020.1 GCA_944388165.1 uncultured Gemmiger sp.
CATCTCCGGGACGTGCGAGGCTTCCACATATGTCCCATACGGATGTTGCTTCTGACAGGGTTTACATAGCCGCAAAGTCGCCAGTGCGCTGGTGAGCTCTTACCTCGCCTTTCCATCCTTACCGCCCCGAAGGGCGGCGGTCTATTTCTGTTGCACTTTCCCTGGGGTCACCCCCGGCTGCCGTTAGCAGTTGCCATGCCTCTGAGAAGCCCGGACTTTCCTCAGGGCGGTCGCTGTTGCCAACGCCGCCCCGCCGTCGTATGTTCCACTCGTTACGTTAAAATATACCACAACGATGAAATTTTGGCAAGCGGTTTGCAACCGGCGCTGCTTTATGCTATAATGGCAACCGTATAAGTATGGGGAAGGGGGCAGTCTGCGCTTTGCAGTCGTTGGTGTTTGTGGTGCCGCCGCAGGCGGACGGCCAGCGCCTGGGCGTTTTTCTGCGCCAGGCGGGGGTCAGTGCCTCCTGCATCAAGGCGGTCAAGCATCAGGGCCGCGGCTTTTTTGCCGACGGTGCCCCGCTGCACACCGACCAATCGGTCCGTGCGGGCCAGACCATCCGGTTTGACCTGCCGCCCGAACCGCCCACTTCGGTCACGCCCCAGCCGGTGCCATTCTCCCTGTTGTACGAAAGTGATTTCGCCGCCGTGGTGGACAAGCCCGCCGGGCTGGCTGTACATCCCACCCTGAACCATACCGACGGCACGCTGGCCAACGGCTGGCTGCATCATCTGCAAAGCAGAGGAGAAACCGGGGTGTTCCGCCCCGTCAACCGTCTGGACAAAAATACCAGCGGTCTGGTACTGCTGGCCCAGAACGCCTACGCGGCGCCGGGGCTGGCGGCATCCGCACGCAAATGCTATCTGGCTCTGGTGCAGGGGGAACTTCCCCCCGGACCGGGCAGCATCGACGCGCCCCTGGGCCGTCGGGGTGATTCCATCATCGGGCGCTGCGTGCGCGCCGACGGCAAGCCCAGCCGTACCGATTACATGGCGCTGGCATCCGGCGGCGGCCATAGCCTGGCTGCCTGCCTGCCCCGCACCGGCCGCACCCATCAGATACGAGTGCACATGGCCCATATCGGCCACCCGCTGGCGGGGGATACCCTGTACGGCGGCAGCGAGAGCCTTCTGCAGCGCCACGCACTGCACTGTGCGGTGCTGGCTTTTGCCGAGCCGCCCTTTGCCGCGCCCCGCCGCTTTGAGAGCCTGCCCTCTGAGGATTTCTCCCGGGCCTGCCGTACCTGCGGACTGCCCTGGGGGGACGAGCTGCGGGCTCTGCTGCGGTCTCTCCCTCTTGCCGACCCCGAAACGGCAGGGGAGTGACCTCAAACCATTGAGTTTCCCTGTGTACGCGCCTTTGGCGCCGAAAGGAGATCTGTTTTGAAACCTTCGCAACTTGACGAAAAGCCCGTGAGCAAGAAAAAGGGCAAGCGCAAAAAGCGCCGCGGCCCCGGCAAACTGGCTCTGTGGCTGGATAACGTCCGCTGCCGCCTGACGGTGCGTTCCTGGCACCGCAGCACCAAAAAGAAAGCCCGCCGTGCCCGCGTGGTCGGGCTGCTGCAGCGGGTGCCCCATGCCAACATCATCGGGGATGCGCTGTACCTCATCGGTTTCTGGCTGGAATACGCCATGATCTGTGCGGTGCGCGGCGTGGCCAAAAGCCTGCGGGTAGTGGCGACCCATGCGGGGCAGCTGCTGCTGACCATTGCCCGGCCCTTCCTGCTGGGGCTCATCACTCTGCTGGAAGATATTACCGAGCCTTTCCGCCGCATGCATTCCGGCCTGAAGCATATCGGCGAACTGGAAGAAGCCTTGCCCGATGAAAGCGCCCGCCAGATCCGCAAGGAAAAAATGCGGTATTTCCGCCGGGGCGCCATGCGGTATTTCCCGGTCGTACTCAATGCCCTGTCCTATCTGCTGCCGGTGGCGGCGGCTGTGGGGCTGTTCTATGTGGTCAAGACCGGCCTTGGTTACGATTACGTGCTCAACGTCATTGTGGACGGCGAATCGGTAGGCTATGTGGCCAACGAGCAGGTGTTTGAAAACGCCCGCGACGACGTGCAAGGCCGTATCGATACCGCCAAGAGCGTCATGCAGACCTCCGGCGAAGCCGTTTCAGACGGACAGTGGGATGTTTCGCCCACCTACGTGCTGGCCATCAACGGCGAGACCATGACCGAAAGCGAAGCCGCCAACGCCATCCTGGGTACTTCCAGCGACCAGATCGGGGAGGGCACCGCCGTCTACATCGACGGGGAACTGCGGTTCGTCATCAACGACGGAGACCATCTGCGCTCCTATCTGGAAAGCGTCAAAGGCCCTTACGAAGATACCTCCGACCCCAACCGCCGGGTCAGCTTTGTACATGACATCACCCTGGTAGACGGCATCTACCTGCTGGACTCCATCGTTTCGTACAGTGATGTGATCGCCGCCATGAACGAAGGCGGCGCCCCCATGACCTACACCGCCTCCGAAGGCGACACGGTGCAGACGGTGGTGGATTCCACCGGCACCTCCTGGGATTCCCTGGCGGCGCTGAACCCCGACCTGACCGCCCTGGACGAGGAACTAACCGAAGGGCAGGAAGTGCTCATCGGCGTGTCCTCTCCGGAACTGCTGAAGGTCAAGGTCATCCAGCGGGAAAGCTACACCGTTGAAGTTCCCTACGACACTGTCACCACCGAAAGCGATGAATACGATTTCGGTGAGACAGTGGTCACCAGCGCCGGCGAAAACGGCGTCCAGGAACTGACCCAGGACCTGGTTTACGTGGACGGTGTGGTCACCGAAGTCAACGTGGTCAAGGTGGAAACCCTGAAAGAACCTGTGACCGAGTACGTTACCAAGGGCACCCACCTGAAGAGCGGCATGACCGCTGCCTACGGTTCCGGCGAATGGATGTGGCCGGTGCCCGGCTATACCTACGTCAGCCGCTGGATGAGCTCTTACCATAAGGGCGCGGATATCTGCGCGCCCTACGGCACGCCCATCTATGCTTCCGATTCGGGTGTGGTCGTCACGGCCGGTTTCCATTACAGTTACGGCAACTACGTAGTCATCGACCACGGCAACGGCTGGCGCACCCTGTACGCCCATATGTCAGCCCTCGGCTGTTCTGTGGGCCAGGCAGTCCAGCGCGGCCAGGTCATCGGCTATGTGGGTTCCACCGGCAACTCCACCGGTAACCACTGCCACTTCGAGATGTACCAGAACGGCACACTGGTCAGCGCAAGGAACTTCTTTGGTAACATGTAACGCCGTCACCTTGCCTAAAGAAATTTTGCCGTGCCCTGTGTTTTTTACAAATCCCTGCAAATAATAAGTCCGACACTTTTCAAACCGTGCGGCAAGGTGTATAATAGAAATAACAATGCAGTCCTGTATACAGGCACCGGGCAAAGGTTCGTGTGCCGCAGGCTGCAGGCGGAAACTCAAAGGAGAGTACCACTTGGAAAAGTTTGTGATTCGCGGGGGCAACGCCCTTTCGGGTGATGTGGTCATCGGCGGCGCCAAAAACGCAGCGGTGGCCATTCTGCCGGCCACCATCCTGGCGGCGGACAAATGCCTGATCGAAAACCTGCCCTGTATCAGCGATGTCATGGCGTCCCTGCAGATTCTGAGCGAACTGGGCGCGGGCATCCGCATGATCAGCAAAAATACCTACGAGATCGATACTACCCATATCAACTGTACCGAGGTCTCCAACGAGCTGTCGCGTCAGATGCGCGCAAGCTATTATTTCCTGGGGGCTCTGCTGGGCCGTTTCGGCGCCGGGCAGGTGGCCATGCCGGGCGGCTGCAACCTGGGCCCCCGGCCCATTGACCAGCACCTCAAGGCGTTCACCGCCCTGGGAGCCGAAGACTCGGTGGAATACGGCATGATCCGCGTCCGGTCGGAGCATCTGACCGGTGCGCACATCTTCTTCGACACCGTGTCGGTGGGCGCTACCATGAATGCCATGCTGGCCGCTGCCATGGCGGACGGCATGACCATTCTGGAAAATGTGGCCCGCGAACCCCACATCGTGGACCTGGCCAACTGCCTGAACATGATGGGCGCCGATATCCACGGTGCCGGTACCGATGTCATCAAGATCCGGGGTGTGAAAAAGCTGCACGGCTGCAACTATTCCATCATCCCCGACCAGATCGAAGCCGGCAGCTATATGGTGGCGGCCGCCATCACCCAGGGGGATGTGCTGCTGCGCAACGTGATCCCCAAGCATATGGAGCCCATTACCGCCAAGCTGCGTGCCGCGGGTTGTGAAGTCACCGAATACGATGACTCCATGCGTATCCGCCGCACCGGCGCTTTGAAACCCCTCAAGATCAAGACCATGCCTCATCCCGGGTTCCCCACCGATATGCAGCCCCTTATGACTGTGCTGCTGACCCTGGCGGAAGGCACTTCCATCGTCACCGAAGGCATCTGGGAAAACCGCTTCCGCTATGTGGATGAGCTTATCCGCATGGGCGCCAACATTCAGGTGGACGGCCAGGTGGCTGTGATCGAGGGAGTCAAGCGGCTGAGCCCCGCTCCGCTGCGGGCGCTGGACCTGCGTGCCGGTGCCGCCATGGTCATGGCTGCTTTGGCGGCGGATGGTGTGAGCGAGATCGAAGAGACCGCCCACATAGAGCGCGGCTACGAAAACATTGTGGAAAAACTGCAGGCACTGGGCGCGGATATCCGCCGTGTGGAAACACCGGTGAACACCGTGACCCGGGCCATGTGACGGGGTCTTCGTCCATGGCATTGTTCACAACTTTATATTCCGGTTCTTCCGGTAACTGCGCCCTGGTGGTCCACCAGGGCCGTTACCTTCTTATCGACATGGGCAAGAGCTGCCGCACCACCCTGCGGGCATTGAACAGCCTGGGATTGGCCGTTTCCGACTGCGAAGGCATCCTCATCACCCATGAGCATGCCGACCACGTGGCCGGGCTGGAGACCTTCCTCAAGCATTACAGCGTACCGGTGTTTTCCAGCGCCGCTACCCTGGACATGCTGGAATCCCGGGGGACATTGCCTCCCGCCGTGGACGCGGTGGCCATCGACGGCCGCACCGAGGAGATCGGCGGCTTTACGGTGACCTCTTTCCCCACCAGCCACGACGTGCCCTGCTGCGGCTACCGCATCCGTACCCCGGACGGCCGCACCATGGCCCTGGCCACCGACCTGGGAGTGCTTACCCCGGTGGTGGCGGAACACCTGGCGGGCTGCAGTCTGGTGGCACTGGAAGCCAATTACGACGCTTTCAGCCTGCACGGCGGTCCGTATCCGTACTATTTGAAGGTGCGCATTGCCAGCGACCGGGGCCATTTGGACAACCGGGCCTGTGCCGCAGCGGTGCTGGACCTGATTCAGGACGGCTGCAAGAAGTTTGCCCTGTGCCACCTCAGCCAGACCAACAACACCCCGGAACTGGCCCTGACCACCGTGTACAACGTCCTGCTCAGCGCGGGCATCCAGCCCGGCCGGGACGTGCTCATCCAGGCACAAAGCAGAAACGAAGTTTCCGCTTACATAGAATTTTGAGGTCGGCCCATGCAGAACATTGATTTGATTTGTGTCGGCAAACTCAACGCCGCCTACTTTGCGGCCGGGGTGGCCGAATACCAGAAACGTCTGGGCGGCTTCTGCCATTTCCGCATCATTGAACTGCCCGAAGCCCCGGTGGCGGACCGCAATCCCAGCCCGCCCCTCATCGAAAAGGCGCTGGACAAAGAAGGCAAAGCCATGCTGGCAGCGGTGCGCAAGGGTGCCTACGTGGTGGCCCTGTGCGTGGAAGGCCGCCAGATCTCCAGCGAGGATCTGGCCGCCATGATCGCCGACCGCGCCAACAGCGGGGCAGGGGACATGGCGTTCCTCATCGGCTCCTCCCACGGCCTTTCTCCCGAAGTGAAGGCCGCGGCCCAGGCCCGTATTTCCCTGGGGCGCATCACGCTGCCCCATCAGCTGGCCCGGCTTGTCCTGACCGAGCAGCTGTACCGTGCCTGTACCATCAACGCGGGCATGAAGTACCACAAATAATTGTATATGCCAAAAAACAACCCCCGCACCGTTTGGTGCGGGGGTTGTTTCATTTATCGGTTTTGGATGCCGAAGCTCAGTACTTCAGGGCTTCCAGGTTCTCCCGGTAGGGAGTGTCCAGCGGGCTGGACATGGGCGCCTGCGCCTTGTACTTGTTCAGCATGGCAGCGCTGCGGGCGGGATCAGCCAGAGTGCCGGCGCCGGCAATGCAGCCGCCGGGGCAGGCCATGCCTTCCAGCAGATAGCCGTTGTACTTGCCGGCCTTGGCCATCATCATCATCTTGCGGCAGTCGGCCAGACCCTGGGCGGAAGCCACCTTGACCTCGCGTTCGGGGTCCATCTTCTTGATGACGTTGACAACAGCCTGGGCCACACCGCCGGACACCGCGAATCCGCGGCCGTCACCGCTGGCTTCGTCGAAATTGTCGTTGGGATCGTCGGGCAGGGCGTTGAAGTCGATCTGCTTGGCTTCAAACAGGCCCATCAGTTCCTCAAAGGTGAGCACGAAGTCCACTTCGCTGCGCACGGAACGGCGGCTGGCTTCCAGCTTCTTGGCGGCGCAGGGGCCGATGAAGCAGATGCGGGCGTTCTTGTCGTCCTTCTTGATCAGGCGGGCAGTCAGCACCATGGGGGTCATGGTCATGCTGATGCAGTCGGCGTATTCGGGGAAGAGCTTCTTTGCCATCACGCTCCAGGCGGGGCAGCAGGAAGTGCCCATGAAGGGATGCTTGGCGGGAACTTCTTCCATGAAGTCCTTGGCTTCGTCGATGGTGCACAGGTCGGCGCCGATGGCAACCTCGGAGATGGCGGCAAAGCCCAGCATCTTCATGGCCTCACGCAGCTTGGCGGGGGTCATGCCGGGGAACTGGTTGACGAAGGCGGGGGCGACGATGGCAACAACGCGGTCGCCGCGCTTGATGGACTGGATCAGCTGGAAGATCTGGCCCTTGTCCACAATGGCGCCGAAGGGGCAGTTCACCAGGCACATGCCGCAGCTCACGCACTTATCGTAATCGATCTCCGCACGGCCGTACTGGTCGGAATGGATGGCGTCCATGCCGCAGGCCTTGGCGCAGGGGCGCTCAAGGCGGCTGATGGCGTTATACGGGCACTGGTTCATGCAGCGGCCGCAGCGGATGCACTTTTCCGGGT
>CALXHS010000021.1 GCA_944388165.1 uncultured Gemmiger sp.
GTGCCGTGGGTCTGCCGTTCATCCGGCACCGGCACTACGCCGGCGTGGACCGCAGCGTGACCGAATACACCATGAGCGAGATCATTGCCAGCTGCTACGAGAAGATGGAACAGACCGGGCTGAAAAACGGCATCCTCTTCATCGACGAGATCAACTGTGTGTCTGAGACGCTGGCCCCCACCATGCTGCAGTTTTTGCAGGGCAAGACCTTCGGCAACCAGCCGGTGCCCGCGGGGTGGGTCATTGTGGCGGCAGGCAACCCGCCGGAATACAACAAGAGCGTGCGGGACTTCGACCTGGTCACCCTGGACCGTGTGCGCCGCATTGATATCGAACCTCAGCTTTCGGTCTGGCAGGAATACGCCCGGGCCCACCGGCTGCATCCCGCCGTGACCGCCTATCTGGAACTGCGCCCCCAGCACTTCTACAAGATCGAAAACGACGTGGACGGGCCGCAGTTCGTCACCGCCCGCGGTTGGGAGGATCTTTCCGCCTACCTGCAGGCCGCCGGAGCTCTGAATCTGCCCGCCGACGAAGCGGTCATCGGGCAGTATCTGCGCCACCCCGATGTGGCCCGGGATTTTGCCGCTTACTGGGCTTTGTACCAGAAGTACAAGGCCGATTACGGCGTGGAGGACATTCTTCAGGGCAAGCCCTTCGATAAGGTGCTGGACCGTGCGCTGAACGCCGCCTTCGACGAGCGGATGAGTCTGGTCAGTCTGCTGCTGGCGGGGCTGAACACCCGCTTCGCCCAGGCTCGCCGTACCGACGCTGCCACTGACGCCTGCTACCAGCAGCTGCGCAGCTTCAAGCGTGCCCTGACTGCCGGGAATGACGACCCCATGGCTGTTTTCACCGTCCTTTGCGATGCCTATGAGGACCAGCTGGAATCGGGCAAATCCTCCGGCCAGCTGGTGGGCGAAGAACTGGCCGCCCGCACCCGCGCCGCTGCCCTTCTGCGGAGCTGGGGCAAGAAGCTGGACGCCCGCATGGACGGCGATGAAGCATTCGACACGGTGCGCGCCGGATTCAACGCCCAGGTGCGCCGCCGGGAAGAGGCCGTGGCCACCGCCGGGGACGCCCTGGAATACGCCTTCGACTTTATGGAACAGGCCTTTGCCGACAGCCAGGAGATGGTGGTCTTCGTGAACGAACTGGCCCTGGGACCGGATTCAGCGGCGTTCCTGGCCGAAAACGAGTGTGAGCGGTTTGACCAGTACAGCCGCAGCCTGCTGTTGAACCAGAAGCAGGACGAGCTGATGGCCGAACTGGAACGGGATGACCTGCGCCGCAGCGAAGGCAGCCTGGATTTCTGATCCGCCGCCCAAATTTTCCACAAACAAAAAACGCATTCGTGGAGAACTTTTCCTCACGGATGCGTTTTTTGTTTTACAGTTGGGGCAGTTCCCGCAGAAACTGCCCCATATATTCCGCCTGGGGCGTGATGATGCCCACATCCAGGCCGGGGTTCTGCCGGGCAAAAGCTTGCAGCTGCGGGGCCAGGTTTTCCCCGGACCGCAGGTAATCCTCTATAATATACTCTTCCGGCATACCGGCCCGGCGCAGAAGCAGGGCCGAGACCACACCGGTGCGGTCCTTGCCCGCATTGCAGAAATACAGCACATTGGAACCGGCATGGCAGATGGCGTCCAGAATGTGCTCCATCTGTTCGTCCACCATCTTCAGGTAGGACACCGGCACCATGGCCCGGCTTTGTGGGATGGCGTTGCCGCCGGTCACCGGCAGATGCAGATAGCAAAAGCGCTCGTCCTCTTCCAGCGGGCAGGGCCTGGCGGCACATTCTTCCGCCGTGCGCAGGTCCACCACAGTGCGGATGTTTTCGGTCAGAAGGGTTTCCTTCTCCTCAGGCGAAACATGCACAGGCACGTCGCTGCGGATATACCGCAAACTGCCCGGCAGGATGGCCCGGGTGTTGCAGGCGGCGGCAAAAAACAGGTTCATTCCCGTTTCAGGTCGCGGCCCATCAGGGAGGCGACGGCGTTGCGGGCGTCCAGCTCACCGGAGATGATGGCGGCCACCACATCCACGATGGGCATTTCCACCTTATACTTTTTAGCCAGCTTGCGGGCCGCAGGCAGGGCGTTGATGCCTTCCACCACCTGGCCCACTTCCTTCTTGGCCTCTTCCCCGTTCATGCCCCGGCCCATGAGCATGCCTGCGTGCAGGTTGCGGCTGTGCATACTGGTGCAGGTCACGATCAGATCGCCCATACCGGAAAGCCCGGCAAAGGTGGATGCCTGGCAGCCCATGGCCACACCCAGGCGGGATAGTTCCGCATTGCCGCGGGTGATGAGGGCAGCCTTGGCGTTGTCGCCGTAGCCCAGGCCCAGGGCCACGCCCACGGCCAGTGCGATCACGTTCTTGATGGCGCCGCCCAGTTCCACGCCCCGGCGGTCGGTATTGGTGTAGACCCGGAAATTGGGGTTGGTGAAGATCTTCTGCACCAGCTTGGCAGCAGCTTCGTCCTCACTGGCCGCCACGATGAGGGTAGGCAGGTCCCGGGCCACTTCCTCGGCATGGGTGGGACCGGACAGTGCCGCCACCTTGCAGTTTTCATGGCCGGGCACCTTGGCCAGCTCATCTTCAATGACTTCGGACATGGTCATGAGGGTCTTTTCCTCAATGCCCTTGGCCACTTCCACAATGACCTGGCCATCCTGAATATGCTTGGCCGCCTTTTTGGCGGTGGAACGTACGAAGGGAGAAGGCACCGCGAACACCAGCAGGTCACGCCCGGCGCAGATCTCGGCCACATCGGCGGTATAGTGCATGTCGGAGGGCAGTTCCATACCGGGCAGGTTGGGATGGCGGTGGGTAGTGGCCATGTTCTTGAGTTCTTCGGGCAGAGCACTCCACATGGTCACATCGTGGCCGTTGACTGCCAGCAGGCGCGCCAGGGCGGTGCCCCAGGTGCCGGCTCCCAAAACGCCGATCTTCTGTTTCATAGTATTGCCTCTTTCCAGCCGGGAACCCGGCGCCTTATATTGGTTTATCGGTTCATGCTGCGCCAGCGGGCCAGAAGCCCCTGGGGCGCCGGACGTTCCGGTTTGTCCGGCAATTCGATGGTAAAACGCTCAAACGCATTGATGATGCGCGTCTGGCCATACTGATGTTCCCGCTCCATATTGGCACCATAGCTCAGGTGCACATGACCATGGAGCATAATGTCGGGTTTGTAGGTATCCAAGACTTCCCGAAAGACGGTAAACCCCCGGTGAGCCAGGTCATTCAGGTCGCCGTATCCATGCAACGGCGCATGGGTCACCAGCACATCCACCCCGCCCGCACGGGCAACCTTGCCCCGGACGCGGCGGATGCGGCGCCGCATTTCCGCTTCGGTGAACTGCCAGGCGCCGCTGCGGTAACGGCAGCTGCCCCCCAGCCCCAGAAAGCGGTAACCTTTGTAGCAAAACACGTCGTCGTCGATACACAGTGCCCCTGTGGGCGGGCGGGAGTCATAGCTTTCGTCATGATTGCCATGAACATACACCACCGGTATGGGCGCCACCGTTGCCAGAAAGGTCAGATAATGGATGCTCAGGTCTCCGCAGCCCACGATCAGATCGTAGCCGCGGAGTTTTTCCGGCTCGTAGTAATCCCAGAGGTACTTGGATTCCTCATCAGCCAAGGCCAGAAGCCTCATAGTTCAGCCTCCTTGTCCACCGGCAGTCGGTCGCGGTGGATTCCCTGCATACGGTACATCGGTTTGGATGCTTCGGTCAGCGAGTCATATTCGGGGATCTGCCCGTCCACGGCGTCACACAGCCAGTCCATGTGCAGGATCTGTTCCGGGCTGAACCCGCTGTGTCCCTCATTCATCAGGGTGCCGTCCTGGGCTACGATATGGCAGGCAAAGGGGTCGATGCCGCCCGCGATGATGCCCTGGCGCAGGATACCGGCCAGGTGGCGCACATCGTGGGGCAGTTCACGGCTGAACAACACGTCCATGACGCCGCTGTTCATACCCCACCAGTAGTTGACGGCACGGGCGGCCCCCGCCTCGTCGGCGTCCTTGGCCCAGGCGCCGTTGAGCACGCTGCGCACCACATTCTCGTAGAACTGGCCCCAGTGCCAGAAGGGAGAGGCCAGGTCTTCCAGTCTTCCGCCGGGACGGATCATGAAGATGCCGAATTCCCGCTGCGGACGGCCGGGGGCCGGGGTGTCCCGGCCAGAGATGATATTGATGCCCTTGGCCAGAAATTCCTGCATAGGTTCGCCGGGCAGGCTGGTCCATTGCAGGTCGATGCGCACCTTGGGGTTGACCATGCGGGCGCCCAGCGCAAAGGCGTTGATGTTGGCGGGGGTGCCGAAGCTGGGATAATCGGCCACATAGCCGATACGGTCGCTGCGGCTCATGGCGCCGGCAATGGCGCCGCTGATGAACTTGGCTTCATACACGCGGGTGTAATAGGTGCGGATGCTGGTGTACGGCATATCCACCGAGCAGTTGAGGATCCGCACTTCCGGGTGCTGGAGGGCGGCACGCAGGGAGGCGCCCACCAGCTTGGGGCTGGTGGTGAACACGATGTCGGCGCCTTCCGCAATGGCCTGTTCCACCAGAGCGTCGGCGTTCTCTCCTGCCACGGCTCCGTGATAGGCCACCGTCTCCACCTGGCCCGGGAACACCTGATCCAGCTGGCAGCGGCCAAATTCGTGCTGGCTGGTCCAGGTGCTGGTCTCGGGGGTGCGCTCATTGACGAAGGCCACCTTCAGATGGGTGGGGGCTGCGGGACGGATGCCCGGCAGGATGCGGTCGATGAGCTTGGGCTGGGCCGGGCCCGGTTCGGCGGGCTCGGTGCTCAGCTTGACCGGCTTGGGGTCCTGAATGGCCAGTACGTCCTGCCAGACGGCATCCACCGCCTTGGCCAGTTCCGCGGGGGTGCGGTGCTTCAGGTCATCCACCTTATACAGGCGGATGAGCAGCAGAAGCACATCTCCCACGGTGGGGCGCATGGATTCGCCGCCCCGGGCGTAATAAGCCTTCTTGGTCCAGTTGTACAGCGAGAGGATATCCGCCCGCTCCTCGTCGGTCCACTTTTCCCCCGGGGCCTTGCCCAGAGCCTTCTGCAGGCGGGCGTAGCTGCCCTCCTGGGTGAAGGTCAGATTGTACAGACCGCAGACGGGGTAGAACTCCACAAACTCGTAATACTGGCGGATCTGGGGGTTATCACTGTACTGGGGCATGACGCGGGTCACGCTGGCGGGGATGGAATCCGCCCCGAAATACTTCAGCACACTGACCCGCTTGTTGCCTTCCTGCACGTAGAACCGGCCCAGATACTCAAAGCAGCGGATGGGGTCGCGGATACCCTCTTCCACATGGGCCATGCACAGCGAGACCCACTTGGTGGCAAACTCGGTCTTGGGGCTCAGCAGCGGCAGAAAATTGGAGGCAAAAGCCGCCGTACGGCCCGCCGTCTTGGTGCCCACCACCAGTTCCAGCGGGATCTCCACCGTACCGATGGGCAGTTGGTTTTCGATATTTTCGTTTTGCAGGGTATCGTCCAGCACCGGCAGATACGGATACTGGCCCCGCAGCATTTTTTCGCGGTAGTCCCGCTGCGCCTTTCGTTGCGCATGGGCATATTCTTCCAGCGCTTCCATTCGGGTCATAGTCATGCCCCCTGTTCTTTCCCTGTTATTCTTTCCCGGTATCGGCCGGGCGACCCGGCCGCATATGTATTCATTATATCATATTCCTCCACAGCGGAAAAGGGATTGCGTTGCCTTTTTCCCGAAAATATGGTATTCTAGTCCCATTGGGAAACGAGAAGGAAGAGGGGTAAGGATATGGGCTTGTGGACGGACGCAAAAAATATTCGGGACAAGGACCCTGCGGCACGCAATGTGCTGGAGGTGATCCTGCTGTATCCCGGTTTTCATGTACTGGTCACCCACCGCATCGCCCACTGGCTGTACCGCCGCAAACTGCTGTTCCTGGCCCGGCTGGTCAGCCAGCTGTCCCGGCATCTCACCGGCATTGAAATCCATCCCGGCGCTAAGATCGGCAGCAAACTGTTCATTGACCACGGCATGGGCATCGTCTTTGGCGAGACCACCGAAATCGGGGACAATTGCACCATCTACCACGGGGTGACCCTGGGCGGCACCGGCAAAGATACCGGCAAACGTCACCCCACCGTGGGCAACAACGTGCTCATCGGCGCCGGGGCCAAGGTGCTGGGCCCGGTGTTCATCGGGGACAATGTGCGCATCGGCGCGGGCAGCGTGGTGCTGCACAACCTGCCCGCCAACGCCACCGCCGTAGGTGTGCCCGCCGAGGTGGTACGGGTGAACAACATCCGCTGCTGCCCCGCCGACGACCTGGACCAGCAGGATCTGCCGGATATGCAGCAGCAGCGCATCTCTCAGCTGGAAGCCCGCCTGAGCCGCATCGAGGCAAAACTCCAGGGCGAGTATCCCCCCGACCGTCCCGCCGGGACCTGATCGTTCCACAGAATTACACAGCGCCCGCGGCGCTTCCCCTTTCGGGAAGGCCGCGGGCGCTGTTTGTTTGCATCAGCCGAAGGTCTCGTCGCTGTCGTGGTGGTTGCTTTCCGCCACATCCGGGGCTTTGTGGCCGTCCGGCATGGAGGAGCCGAAGCTGGGCACAAAGACAAACTTGCGAATCAGGAAGATCAGACCAATGGAGATCACACTGATAAGGTTTTCCACCGCCGAACCATGCCCCAGAATCATATGGCGGGCAATGGCATACAGCAGCACTTCCAGAGCGCTGCCAGGGCTGTGCTTGGCCAGCATCTTGATGAACTCGATGCCAATGACCAGGTTGAAGGCATGCCCCAAAAAGGTCTGGAAGGCGTCGGTATTCTCAGAGAACCAGAGGGAGAGCATCTCCTGGGCGATGGGAATGGTGCTGACCAGAAGACCGGCCAGAACCAGCACAGAAAGCAGCATCTCCAGCAGGCTGGCAGCCGCTGCCACCTGATCGCGCATGAGCTGGGTGATGCGGCGCTCCTTGTTGCGGATATGTAACCGAAAGAAAAAGGGCGTACGGGGGGCGTCGGGCGTCATGGGCTGGGACATCCTTTCCTGCGCCGGGAACGGGCGCGTAACTTATAGTATGATTTATTATATCAGAAAAAACGCACCGCGCAAAGGCAAAGCGTACCTTTGCTGAAAAAATTTCCCCACCGTATTGACAACTGTGTATATCGTGTATATACTGTTTATACAGGATATGAACAGTTTAAATACCTGCCCGAAGGAGGGACCTCATGGAGTTATTCATCTCCAACGCCGGAAGCGAGCCGATCTACGCGCAGATCACGCGGCAGATCAAGGACAAGATCTTCTCCGGCGAACTGAAAGAGGGCGACGCCCTGCCCAGCATCCGGATGCTGGCCAAGGAGCTGCGCATCAGTGTTATCACGACCAAACGAGCGTACGAAGACCTGGAAGCGGAAGGGTTCATTCACACCATGCCCGGCCGCGGCAGCTTTGTGGCACCGCAGAATCCCGAACTTTACCGGGAAGAATGTCTGAAACAGGTGGAGGGACATCTGCAGAACGCCATGGAAGCCGCCCGCCGGGGAGGGATCACCCTTGCGGAAGTAACCGAGACATTACAGCTTTTGTGGGAGGGCTGAATCATGCCTGACAAAGCAGCTGCCGTTCTGAACGGCATAAAGAAGCAATACAAAGATTTCACCCTGGGGCCGGTGGATCTGACCATTCCCGCCGGGACCATCGTAGGCCTGGTGGGGGAAAACGGCGCCGGCAAGACCACCACCCTGAAGATCCTCACCGGCGTAAACCCGCCGGACAGCGGCCGGGCCGAACTTCTGGGCGGCAGCCCCCGGGACGCCGCTGTCCGGGCCCGGGTGGGCGTGGTGTTTGAAGACGCCTATTTCTACGAGGGCATGAGCGCTGCCCGCATCGGCCGCAGCATGGCGGGAATTTTCGGCAGCCGCTGGGACGCAAAAGCCTACGCCGGGTATCTGAACCGGTTCGGCCTGGATGCCAACAAGAAGGTGAAGGAATACAGCCGGGGCATGCGGATGAAGCTGAGCCTGGCCACCGCCCTGGCCCACGCGCCGGAAATGCTGGTACTGGACGAACCCACCGCCGGGCTGGACCCGGTGGTCCGCGGGGAGATCCTGGACCTGTTCCTGGACTTCATCCAGGACGAGAACCATACCATCCTCATGAGCAGCCACATCACCAGTGACCTGGAACAGGTTGCCGATTCCATCGCCTATCTGCACCACGGTACCCTTCTCTTCCACGAAGACAAGGATACCCTCATGCAGGAATACGGCCTGCTGCGCTGCGGCGAAGCCGACCTGCGCCGCCTGCCGGAAGGCATGGCCGTCCACACCCGGCAAAGCGCTTTCGGGTGCGAGACCCTGGTCAAAGGCCGGACAGAAGTGCTGCGCCTGCTGCCCGGCGCGGTGTGCGACCCGGCAAGCATTGATGACATCATGCGGTTTTACAGCGGGAGGGACGGGCAGTGAAAGGCCTTCTGTATAAGGACTGGAGCATTCTTATCGGGCAATACAGAAAAAACATTTTTCTGGTTCTGATACTGTATCTGGGTATGGCTTACCTGTTTAACACGCCGTTCATGTTATACGCGCTGGTGTTCATGTTCGGTATCTACACACAAAGCGCTGTCAGTTTTGATGAAAGCAGCCACTGGGATACGTACGCCCACACCCTGCCGATACATCCGGCAGCCGTTGTCGGCAGCAAGTATCTGTTAGGCCTGATTGCCATTGTCGGCAGTTTTGTGATCGGGATGGTCGCTTTCTTGTTCTTTCCCAGTATCGCCCGCGGCACCATGGGCATGGAGGAAGCACTTGTGGGCATGCTGGCAGCTGCCGCCTTATCCCTATTGTATTTTTCCCTGAGTCTGCCTCTTTCCTACCAGTTCGGCAGTGAACGGGCACGAGCTGTCGTGATAGTGGTGATTCTTCTCTTGCTGATGGTTGCTATGACCACCACAGTACTGCTCTCTTCGGAACAGATGCAAGTCATCCAGCGCTTCTTCGGTTTCCGCGGTCCAGCTGAAATCTGGGATTCCAACCTGGGGCAGGCAGTGGTGATGGACGTAGAGTACGGTTCCCTGACCCAATGGGCCCGAAACCTGCATTTCTGGTGGCTGATCGGCGGCTGCGTCGCTTTCGGTGTGCTACTGTATGTGGTCAGCTGGAAGGTCAGTACTGTCATCTACCGGCACAAACAATTTTGATTTGAAAAAGCATTTTTCTGATAATGCTGTCTTCCGGGAGGAATATGCCATGTTAGGTTTATTGTATAAAGACCAGATGACCATCTGGTCCAGTTACCGTAAAAATTTTCTGTTGGTCGTCGTTCTGTATACGGCCATGGCCTATACTTTGGATATGCCCTTCATGCTGTTTGCCCTGGTGTTCATGGGCGGCCTGTACATCGCTTCTACCCTGTCCTTTGACGAGATGAGCCACTGGGACGCCTACGCCCGTACATTGCCCGTTTCCGCCGGGCAGCTGGTGGGAGTCAAGTATCTGCTGGCTCTGGGCTGGATGGGCGGCAGCTTTGTGCTGGCGGAATTTTTGCTCACAGCCTGTGACCTGTTCAAAGGCCAGCTGCAGGAAAATCTGCTGTACAATCTGGCCGGTTGCCTGGTAGCCCTGGGACTGGTACTGATTTACTATGCGCTGACCCTTCCCCTCTCTTACAAGCTGGGCGCCGCCCGGGCGCGGTCCGGGGTGATCGTGGCCATCGGCATCAGTGTGGGCCTGGTGGCTTTTGCCTCCTACACCACCCAGCCCGGTTCGACTTCCGTTTCTTCGGCGGCAGCAGCGATGAACGAGACCAGTTCGCTGTTTTTCTTCAGCGGCGGTCTGATTGCCGTTGGATTGGTGCTGTTTGCCATCAGCTGGATGGTGAGCACCGCCATTTACAAGAAAAAGGAATACTGAATCCTCTGATTTCGACTTGACAAACCGGCACCTGCACGGGTATAATTACAGATACCGTGCAGGTGTCGTACAACGGCTAGTACATCAGCCTTCCAAGCTGAGGACGAGGGTTCGACTCCCTTCACCTGCTCCAAAACACCCCCCTGTGACGTATCCCGTCACGGGGGTTTTGTTTTTGATTTGCTGTGGATAGGAGTCGAAAAGGCCGGCGCTCCGAAGAGCGCAAAAACAGTCCGTGCGGACTGTTTTTTAGGCCGCGGGAGACTCCCTTTCCCCTCCCATAAGCACAGCCCCACAGCGTATCCCGCTGTGGGGCTTTTCTTTTGGATTTACTGTGAATGTACACATACAGAAAACACCCCCGCCATACCCGGTCTGTACCGGGACGGCGGGGGGTGTTGTTTTGGAAATCAATGGCCGTTTTCCACCTGGCTGGTGCCCTGTTCCATCAGGTAAGTGGCGATCAGGTCGGCAGTGTGCAGCTTGACTGCCAGCGGGTACCGGTTGTATGCGTCGCTGATGGCAAAACTGCCGCCCCGCACCGCATCGTCGAATCCGCCCATATGCCAGCGGATGGCGATGGCCTCGTCGGTTTTCAGCCGCATGAAGTGCTCGATCAGATACACGCTCTTTTCGCCGTGGCCGTAGGGCAGCTGATCCGCCACCTGATAGAAGGGAACCTTCTCCCACTGGCCGGTGGCATCGTTCTTCACGTTGCGGGTGCCTACCTTATAAAAGTTGGCCTTGCATACATCATGCAGCAGGGCGCAGACAGCAAAGGTCTCGGAGTTGTCCCCTTCGGTGAAAAAATGCTGCATCATGGCGTTGTAGACGTTGATGCTGTGCATCACCAGCCCCTGCTCGCAGGCACCGTGGAACTTGGTGGATGCGGGCGCGCGGAAAAAGTCGGTGCCGTCCAGCCATTTCAGCAGGCGGTCGGCGCCGGGGCGGGTGATATTCTGATTGTACAGGTCGATAAACTGCTGGCGATAGTCTTCCATTACAGATCCATCTCTTCCAGAATGCCCTTCAGGGTAGCCAGTTCGTCGTGGGTCATGCTGATGCCCTTGCCCATCTTGCTGCCGTCCGGGGACCAGTCACGCAGGTCGTACTTGGGTTCCTTGCCGTTCCAGCTGACCATGTTCAACTGACGTTCCCAGCCGCTGGCGTTGGTGGACAGCACAGCAATGCGCTCGGTGATCTCATACTTGAATTCTGCCATTTCAGTTGGCTCCTTTGTTTCTGATATTGATAACGTTACCATCATAGCGGATTCCCGCCCAAAAAGCAAGGGGGTGGTCACTCCATCCGTACCGCCAGCACGGCAAACCGCTCGTCGGTGTAAAAGCTGGAAGTACCGCAGGTGGACAGGGTGAGCAGCTGGTCCCCGTATTCCGGCACCACCCCGGTGTCATACAGGGCCAGGTCCAGGATGGCATCCACCCGCCGCTGCCAGTCGGCCCGGCTGCCGGCATCGAAGAAGGTGTAATAGGGCCATTCGTCCGCCCCCAGGGTGGTGCGGATCACCGCCACCACCTGCCAGGTACCGGGGGTGGTCAGGGTATCGAAGGTAAAGGTGGGGTGTTCGGCGTAAAAGTCCGGGTCCTCGTACCGGTCCAGCTGGCCCAGCATGCTGCCGTCGCTCATGTTATGGCCGTAGATCAGCCAGTTGGCGGTGGCGTCCGGGCCAAGGCTGCAGCGCTCATCCAGGAAGAGAGACCCTGAAGTGGCATACAGCTTGTCAAAGCCCCGGCGCAGGTAATACTCGTTGTCCCCGGGGGTCTGCATGACGGGATAGTCGATGTCGGTGCCGTCGATACGCAGCCAGCCCACCATGTCGCTGTTTTCCGCGTACAATTCCCGGTACTGGGGCAGGATCTCGGCTTCGGGCAGCGGGGTGGGCTGCTGTTCCGGTGCGGCAGACTCGGCAGTTCCCTGCCCTGCCAGGGCATCCACCGTGGCAGGACGCACCGTGACGGTGGCCCGGTGGGCGGTCTCCTGGGTGGCAGTTTCTGCCGTGGCCGGGACCGGCGGCGGGGTGGGCTGGCCACCCCGGAACACTGCCTGGCGCACCAGCAGGGCCGCCGCACCGCACAGCACCAGAATGCCCACCCAGCGCAGCAGTCGGGCATGACGGCGCTGCTTCTGGCGCAGGACCTTGCGGGCGCCGAAGGGATAATAGGCGCTGTCGCCCTGCAGGCGGCGGTAACGTTGTTTGCGGGGCATGGGGCGGCTTCCTCCTTGGTTCCAAAGTCAAAATGAAACAGGGCGCCCACCGCGTGCCTGCCGCCCGGTACAAAACCGGCCCGGCAAACGCGCCGTGCGCGCCCCTGACGTTTCAGATTGTGGTCAGATACGCCGCAGCATCAGCAGCCCGGCGGAACAAATCAAAATCAATCCCAGCACCCCGGCGAAATACACCACCGGGAAATCCCCGGTTTCAGGGGTCTCCACCGTTTCGGTGGTCTGGGGTTCCGATTCCGCCTGGGAATCAGTGACATTGTCCGCGTTGGCGTAGGTCTCGGTCACCTTGACCGGCTCGCTGCGGACATTGCGGGACGAAGATGCCGTGGGTGCGGCGGTCGCTTCGGGTTCAGACGAGAGCAGATCGCTGCCGCAGGCGGCAAAGAAAACCATCAGCGCGGCAACCAGGACCACGCAAAGAAAACGCTTCAATGGGAAGCTGACCTCCTTTTGATAACGCAGGCGCAACAAAGCCAGGCAGCCCACCGGCAAAGCAGGCTGCTGCGTTCAGAGCGATGCGGCGGAAAAGCCGCCAAAACAAGTGGGAAAACCCAATCAGCCAAGATATTCTGCCTATAAATATACCATGCCGGCCAGTTTTCGTCAAGGGAATGGCAAAAATATGTTACGATTCGGTTTCAAATGCCGGGATACGGTCATGCCAGCCCGGCCATATATTCATCAATGCGCTGGCTGAACAGTTCGGGCCAGCGGGCATCGTACTCGGCGAAAACCTGCTTGTAATACTCTGCTTCCGCCTCATCCGGGGGCGAGGTGCGCTTGTAGCAATAGAGCACCACCCCGTTCTGCAGGCTGAACTCGGTCACATAGGTATAGTGGGCGCTGCTGGGGGTCTGGGTGCGCAGGGCCACGTTCACCGCCCCTACCAGGCCGCCTTCCTCCAGCTTATCGGTGACCATGACATACCGGGAAGTCCAGATGCCCGTGGGGAATCCATGAGTGGAAGGCACGCTGTTCTCCCACAAAATCATGCTTTGCAGCTGGGGATGGGCCGGGTCGCTGTAGGCAAAGGTGGAGCCGCTGTAACCGTCGGTATCGATGTTGATGTAGACGGTCTCATCCTCGGCGCAGTTTTCCAGCACAAAATCGGTAACGGCAGCCATGGCGTCCAGGTCGGTGCGGCGGGTCAGGTCCAGGCTTTCCCCGCTGAGGAGCACCGTGGACACGTTCGCCCCCGGCAGACGCAAAGCGTTCACCCCGTTCACCACGAAGAATGCCGCCAGCACCGCTGTGCCGCAGCCCACGGCTGCTTTGCGCTTGAGGGCGCAGACCACAGCCGCCGCGGCAAACAGCCCCAGCAGATAGGCCGGTGTCAGGATCAGGCTCTGGTGGTCACCCAGCGACTGGGTACGGGTGAAGAGGACCATGGCCAGCAGCGAGGTAATCACTGTGACAAGGGCGGGAACCCGGGCAGCCCGGCGGCAGAGCAGCACCACCAGCCCCGCCAGGCAGACCAGCAGCCAGAGAGCGCCCTGGGTCTTCAGCTGGCCCAGGCAGTTCTGCCAGAATCCGCCGCCGTAATAAGCGCCGTAGATATCGGCATAGTCGGTGGAAAGGATGGTGCGGAAGGTGGGCAGCAGCACCACCACGATCACCGCCACCGAGGGCAGACCGAAGCGCAGCAGGTTGACCAGCACCCGGCGGAAGGCCCCCCGGCGTGCCGCACCTGCCAGCACCGCCACGGTATAGCACAGATAGAAGGCCACCACCCAGAACATATACCACCGGCGGGTGAGGATCAGGGCAAAGGTGGCGGCAAAGAGGGCTGCCAAGCGGGACCATTCCAGCTTGTCGAAGCGGTAGTCCGCACACAGCAGCAGAATGATGGCCGCGAAGGTCAGGCCGAAGGCATCAGGCATGCCGTGGGTGGCGGGCCACAAGAACATGGGCCACAGGACCATGGCCCCCATGCACAGCAGGTAATATGCCCCCTTGCGGGCACCGGACAAGCCGGGAGCCAGCACATTCAGCAGCTTTCTGGCCACCATGAGCAAGGCGGTCCACATGGGCACAAAGCAGGTCAGGGCGTAGCTGACCATAAACATGTTGATGGTGCGGGACAGCAGCAGATAGGGCAGGCTGATAAAGAGGTTCATGAACATCTTGTAATCAGCGGTGAGCAGGTTTTCGGCCAGGTTGCTCACCCCATAAAATCCGCTGGTGGCAAAGCTGTTGAAGAGCAGGTTCTGCTTGGCGTAATAGTTGATGGCATCTTCCCCATAGACCGTCTGGCGGTAGAACACCAGCCCGGCGATAACAGCTACTCCCACCAGCGCCCCCACCAGAAGGCAGCGGCAGAAGAGGCGGTCCCGTTTCCAGTCTTCGCCGGGGAAGGCCGCTTTCCATGCCGCTCCCATCAGCACCCACAGAGTGCCGGTGCACAGGGCCCACAGCAGCAGAACCAGAAGCAGGCCGCCATAAGCGGTGATGGCACCGCCGGCCAGAATGGCGGCCAGCAGCACCACGCCCCGGACCAGCCAGCGCACAGGGGCGGGCTGGGCAGCCAGAGCGCGGCAGGCGGACTCTTTGGCGCGGCAGACAGTTTGCAGGACAGGCAGCTTCGGCATGGCGATTTCTCCCATAAGAAAAGCCGCGGCCGTCAAGTGGCGGCCGCGGCCTGTTGCATGTAAAGTTTTAACGGTACCGTTTGTCCAGACGCTCCATAGCGTCACCCAATTCCTCAGACACGGGGCGGGCAGCCGCGGGGGCGCGGCGCAGACGCTTGACCGGGTCGGCGGCAGGCTGGGACGGGACCGGGCGCACACGGCGGGGGGACACCTTGGCCCGGGCAGGTGCCGCAGGGGCGGCAGGTGCCGGCTGTGCTTCGGCCGCGGGAGCGGCGGGGCGCAGCTTGCCGAAGGAGCGCATATCGGCTCCCAGGCTTTCCAGGTCGGTGCTGGTATCGTCCAGAGCCTGATAGATGGCACCGGTGGCGTTCTCCAGGTCCATGGAAGCAGAATTCAGCTTCTCATCCACCCGGGCCAGACGATCACGCAGCAGCTGCACACCGGCAGCCAGGGCGCGGGCGTTGTCGGCCATGCGGGCTTTCTGGTCTTCCTCCTGCTGGCGCAGGCGGCGTTCGGCGCTTTCGGCGTTCAAACGGGCATCGGCCAGGATCTTCTTGGCTTCGATGCGGGCCTGTTCGGTCACATTGGCCGGGACCGGGGCCGCCGGAAGTTCCGGTTTGGGCGGTTCCGGGGGCGCTACGGGCTCAGGCGCAGGGGCCGGAGCGGGCACCGGGGTGGCGGCCATGGTGGGCATGCCCCCTTTGGGGATCAT
>CALXHS010000022.1 GCA_944388165.1 uncultured Gemmiger sp.
GGGTTGACGGCCAGGATGGCAAAGTAGATGGAGATGGCCACCAGCGCCTGCTCGCCGCCGGACAGCGCCGACAGGTTGCGGATGACCTTACCCGGGGGCGAGACCTCGATCTCGATGCCGGATTCCAGGACGTTGTTCTCGTCCGAAAGATACAGGCGGGCGGTGCCGCCGCCGAACAGTTCCCGGAAGATGCGGCTGAAGTTGCGGTTGATCTCCTTGAAACTCTGGGAGAACATCTCCTCCATTTCGCCCCGCAGTTCCCCGATCATACGGGTCAGCTCGGCTTTGGAGCGTTCCACATCCCCCACCTGGGCTTTGAGGAAGTCGTAGCGTTCCTTGACTTCCTTGTATTCGTCGATGGCGCCCACGTTCACGTTGCCCAAAGCCCGGATCTTGCCCCGGACTTCCGCCACCTGGCGGCGCAGTTCGGTCACGTTGGTGAATTCCACGCACAGGCCACGGGCTTCCGCTTCGGTGAGCTGGTATTCGTCCCACAGCTTGGCGGCGGTGGTGTTCAGCTCGTTTTCGGCGGCGGCGCGGCGTTCGGCCAGGCGGGCCATCTCGCCGCTCATCCGTTCCCGCTCGTCGGTGAGGGCCCGGTTCTCCTGGCCCATGCGGGTGACGGCGGCTTCCTTCTCCATCCGGGCGGCGTTGGCGGCGCGGATGGCTTCTTCCGCCGCGGCGATCTTTTCCTTGGTCTCGGCACGGGCGCGCTTGATCTCCGCCACCCGCAGTTCGTTGGCCGCGATGGTCTGGCGGGCGGCTTCGATGGACGCCTGCAGTTCCCGGGCCCGGGCTTCGGCTTCCCCGGTGCGGCCCCGCAGGGTCTCCAGGGCAGCCTCATGCAGGCCGATGTCCTTCTCCCCGGTGAGCCGCTTCATCTGGGCGCCGGAAAGGGCATTGGACAGTTCTTCCCGGCGGCGGCTCAGCTCGCCGGTGCTCTCGCCCAGCTGGGCCAGTTCCTCGGCGTATTTGGCCAGTTCGGCCTCGGCGGCAGCGGCCCCGGTCTGGGCCTGGGCGCGGGCGGTCTCGTTCTCTTTCAGCTGTTCTTCCAGCTGCTTGATCTCGGCATCCCGGCGCTGGGCGGCGGCGGTGCCTTCGGCCACAGCGGCGTCCAGGCGTTCCAGGTCCAGCTGGGCTTTCAGCCGGGCAGACGCGGCGTTGACGCTCTCGCTTTCGGCGCCGGCCAGCTCGGCGGCCAGGGTGTCGGCTTCCGCCTGGCGGGCTTTGGCTTCCCGCTCGGCGTCGGCACGGCGCTGTTCCAGCTTTTTCAGCTTGGTGCGCAGTTCTTCCAGTTCCTGCTTGCGGCTGAACACACCCGCGCTGCGGGCGGTGGAACCGCCGGTGAAGGAACCGCCGGCGTTGATGACCTGGCCGTCCAGGGTGACCACGCGGTTGCGGTAGCCCAGGTTCTTGGCCACGGCGGATGCTTCTGCCAGGTCCTCCACCACGATGATGCGGCCCAGCAGGTTATCGATGATATGACGGTACCGGGGGTCGGTGTCCACCAGGTCGGCGGCCACCTCGGCGGTGCCGGTAAGACGGCCGTTGAACCGGCTGCCCTGGACGGTGTCCAGGGGCAGGAAGGTGGCGCGGCCCGCCCGTTCTTCTTTCAGAAAGGCGATGGCAGACCGGGCGCAGCGCTCGTCCTCCACCACGATGTTCTGCAGCGCAAAGCCCAGGGCCGTCTCGATGGCGGTCTCGTAGCCCTTGCGCACGGTGAGGATACCGGCCACCGGGCCGATGATGCCCCGCAGACGGTTGGCGGAAGATGCCCGCATCACCGTCTTGACGCTTTGCTGGTAGCCGTCCAGGTTGCGTTCCAGGTCTTCCAGAATGCGGATGCGCTGGGCGGTGTTGGAGCGGTCCCGGTCGGCCTTCTGCAGGGCGTCGGCGGCTTCGGCCTGCTGACGGCGGCGGCTTTCCAGCTTGAGTTTGAGCCCGGCCTTGATGTTATCGCAGCGGGTGACGGCTTCCTCCGCTTCCCGCAGGGTCTCGGCGGCGGCCTGGCGCTCGGCGTTCAGCTTGTCGGCGGCGCCGGATGCGGCGGCGGCCTGGTTGCGCAGGCCGTCCAGCTGGGTACGGGCGGCGTCGGCGGCGGATGTCAGGGAGGCAGCCCGCACCTTCATGGTGGTGGCGGCGTCCTGCAGGCGGGCCATGGCGGCTTCCACCACGTCCCGGCGCTCGCCGCTCTGCAAAGCCTGCTGTTCCAGCCCGTTGAGCCGGGCCCGCAGGTCGGAGATGGCGGCTTCGGCCTGCTGCAGCTGGGCGCGCAGGGTCTCGATGGCGTCCCGGTGGGTCTGGGCTTCGGCTTCAATGCCTTTGGCTCCCTCCCCTGCCCGGGCCAGTTCGGCCTCGGCGTCCCGGATCTGGGCCTGGGCGTGTTCGTTCTCGTTCTTCAGAACGGCGATCTGGCTGTCGCTGCCCGCCCCGGCTTCGGTCAGGGCGCGGATGTCGGCGTTGGCCTGCTCCACCTGCAGCATGAGCTGCTGGGCTTCTTCCCGCAGGGCTTCGGTCTTCTGATCGAATTCGTCCAGCTGGCGGGAGAGGCGGGCGTAGTCGGACTCGGCAGCCTCATACCGGCGCTGCTGGTCCCGCACCGAATCCTGGGCGCGGCGGATGGAGTCCACCCAGAGGGTGACCTCCAGGGATTTGCGGGTCTCGGAATATTCCAGGAACTTCTGGGCCTTTTCACTGTCCCGTTTCAGGGGGCCCACACGGCCTTCCAGTTCGCCCAGAATGTCCCGCAGACGTTCCAGGTTGCCTTCGGCGGCAGCCAGGCGGCGTTCCGCTTCGTTCTTGCGGTAGCGGAAACGGGCGATGCCGGAGGCTTCTTCAAAAATCTCCCGGCGTTCGGCGCTCTTGGCACCCACGATCTCGGCAACACGGCCCTGGCCGATGATGGCGTAGCCGTCCCGGCCCAGACCGGTGTCCAGGAGGAGTTCGTAGATATCTTTTAAACGGACGTTCTGCCCGTTGACGGTGTATTCGCTTTCGCCGCTGCGGTAGTACCGGCGGCCGATGGTGACTTCGTCCGCATCCATGGCCAGGCCGTGGTCGGCGTTGTCGATGGTCAGGCTGACGGCGGCATAGCCCATGGCCCCGCGGGTCTGGGTACCGCCGAAGATCACGTCCTCCATCTTGCCCGCGCCGCGCAGCTGCTTGGAGCTGGTTTCACCCATGACCCAGCGGATGGCGTCGGAGATATTGCTTTTGCCCGAACCGTTGGGGCCCACCACACCGGTGATGCCGGTGCCGATGGCGACCTTGGTGCGGTCCGGGAAGGACTTGAAGCCCTGGATCTCAAGTTCTTTTAAGCGCATGCAGGCGGGTTCCTTTCCGTAATCAGGGGTTCAGTTGGGCAAGGGCCTGCTTGGCGGCCTGCTGTTCCGCAGCCTTCTTGCTGCGGCCTTTGCCGGTGGCCAGGGGCTTGCCGTTGAGGGTAACTTCCACTTCAAAAGTCTTGTCGTGGTCGGGGCCGGACTGGCCCACCACCGCATAACGCAGGACGGCGCCGGGCTTTTCCTGCACCAGTTCCTGCAGTTTGGTCTTGTAGTCGGGGTCCGCGGTCTTTCCCTCGGTGATGAAGGGCAGGATGAAATTGCGGGCCACTTCCATGCCGCCGTCCAGATACAGCGCGGCGATGAGGGCTTCGAAGGCGTCGGACACCACGCTGGGGCGGGTGCGGCCGCCGCCCAGTTCCTCGCCGTGGCCCAGGCGCAGATAGCTGCCCAGGTCGATCTCGGCGGCAAAGCGGAAAAGGGCTTCCTCCGACACGAGGGCCGCCCGCATGCGGGTCAGTTCGCCTTCGGGGCGGGAGGAGTGGTGGAACAGATAGTCCGCCACCACCACCGACAGCACACTGTCACCCAGAAATTCCAGGCGTTCGTTGTGGGTGGTGGGCACCTTCGACTCGTTGGCGAAACTGGTATGGGTCATGGCGATGCGCAGCAGCGCCGGATTCTTGAATTTGTAATGCAGCACCTGTTCCAGCTGCTCAAAGGTGCGGTTCGGCATAGCGGTCTTTTCCTTTCGGGTCAGGTTGTTACTGGGCATCGGCGGCAGCGGCGGCGGTGGTTTCGGCCAGCGCCTTTTCCATGGTGCCGCACAGGTCGTTTTCCACACAGGTCTTGGCCTGGCGGATGGCGTTCTTGATGCCCCGGGCCTTGCTGGAACCGTGGGCCTTGATGACAGGCCGGGCAGCACCCAGCAGGGGCGCGCCGCCCACTTCCTCAGAGTCCATCATCTTTTTCAGGTCGCCCAGGCCGCCCTTGATGGTCAGGTAGGCCAGCTTGGTGAATAGGTTCTTCAGGAAGATGGGCTTGAGCATGCCCAGCAGGCTGGAAGCCACGCCCTCGGTGAGTTTGAGCACCACGTTGCCCACAAAGCCGTCGCAGACCACCACGTCTACCTTGCCTTCGGGGATGTAGCGGGGTTCGATGTTGCCCACAAACCGGATGGCAGGGTTTGCTTTCAGCTTCTGGTGGGCTTCCCGGTACATGGGGGTGCCCTTGTGGTCCTCGGCGCCGTTGTTCACCAGGGCCACGATGGGATTGGTACGGCCCATGACCTTTTCGGCATAGACGCTGCCCATGGTGCCGAAAGCGTTGAGCATGTCGGCACGGCATTCAGCGTTGGCGCCGCAATCCAGCAGCAGATAATGCTGCTGGATGCCGGGCATGGGCGTGGCCAGGGCGGGGCGCTTGACCCCCTTGACGGTGCGCACGATGAGGCTGGTGGCCACGTGCAGCGCGCCGGTGGAACCGGCGGAGACGAAGGCGTCGCCCTCGCCGTTTTTCAGCATGGTCAGGCCCTTCACCAGGCTGGAGTCGGGCTTGTGGCGGGCGGCCTTGACGGGGTCGTCCTCCATGGTGACCACCTCGGTGCAGGGGATGATCTCAAAGGGAGCCAGGTCGATGTTCAGTTCGGCAGCGGCCTTGCGGATGACCTCTTCCTGACCCAGCAGGCCGATGGTCATGCCCTGGCCGAATTCCTTCACGGCATCGGCAGCGCCCTGCAGCACAGCGTTGGGGGCGTTGTCGCCGCCCATCACGTCCAAAAGAATCTTCATTCCACGTCCTCCTGTTCAGCCACCCAGGCGGCCATGGCGGTCTGGGCAGCGTTGGAAAGCGCCATGTACCGTTCCCGCTTGTCCCGGATGGAGTTGATCTCCTCGGTGCGGGGCAAGATGCCCATGTTGGCGCCCATGGGCTGGAAATCCTTGTTGGGGGTCATGAGGTAGTCGATCAGCGCGCCGCACATGGTCGCCGCCGGGGGCGGGGTGTAGGGCTTGCCGTTCAGCCGGGCAAAAACCGACCGGGCGGCCAGCAGACCGCTGGCGGCGCTTTCCATGTAGCCTTCAAAACCGGTGATCTGCCCGGCAAAAAAGACGTTAGGGTGCTGTTTCAGGCTCTGGCCGGGGGCCAGGACCTTGGGGGCATTGAGGAAGGTGTTGCGGTGCATGACACCGTAGCGCACGAACTCGGCGTTTTCCAGGCCGGGGATCATGCGGAACACCCGCTGCTGTTCCCCCCATTTCAGGTTGGTCTGGAAGCCCACCAGGTTGTACAGGGTCCCGGCGGTGTTTTCCTTCCGCAGCTGGACGTTGGCCCAGGGGCGGTGACCGGTGCGGGGGTCCTTGAGGCCCACCGGGCGCAGAGGCCCGAAGCGGATGGTATCCGCGCCCCGGGCGGCCATGACCTCGATGGGCATGCAGCCTTCGTAGACGGTCAGGTCCTTGTCGGCGTCGTGGCGGGGGGCCCGCTCGGCGCTGATGAGGGCGGCGTGGAAGGCCTCGTATTCCGCTTTATTGAAAGGACAGTTCAGATAGTCCGCGTCCCCCCGGCCATAGCGGGAGGCTGCGAATACCTTCTCATGGTCCAGGCTTTCGGCGGTGACGATGGGGGCCACCGCGTCGTAGAAGTTCAGTTCTTCCCCGCCGGACAGGGCCGCCACGGCCTCGGCCAGAGCGCCCTCGGTGAGGGGGCCGGTGGCCACCAGGACAGGCTCGTCCTCGGGGATGGCGGTGACTTCCTCCCGGTGCACCGTGATGCCCGGGCAGTTTTCCACCATGCGGGTGACTTCCTCGCTGAATCGGTCCCGGTCCACGGCCAGGGCGCCGCCGGCAGCCACACGGGCCACCTCGGCGGCTTGGAGCAAGTGACTGCCCATGGCCCGCATCTCCAGCTTGAGCAGGCCGGAAGCGGAATCCGGGCGTTCGGCTTTCAGGGAGTTGGAGCAGACCAGCTCCGCAAAGCCTTCGCTTTTATGGGCGGGGGAAAAGCGGACCGGCTTCTGTTCGTACAGGTCCACCTGCACCCCGTGTTCCGCCAGCCAGAGGGCGGCTTCGCACCCGGCCAGGCCGGCGCCGTAAATCTTGATCTTGTGCATGTTACTCCTTCTTGGGGGCGGCTTCCTTCACAAAACCGCAGCCCTCTTTCAGGCAGACCAGCTGGCCCTTGCGCTTGAACAGGGTGCTGCTGCACTGGGGGCAGCGCTCGGTGACAGGCTCGTCCCAGGTCATGAAGTTGCAGGTGGGGTATTTGTCGCAGCCGTAATACACCCGTCCCTTGGCGCTCTTGCGCAGCAGCATATGGCCGCCGCACACCGGGCACAAACCGCCGGTATCCTTGACCAGGGGGTGGGCGTTGCGGCATTCGGGGAAGCCGGAACAGGCCACGAACTTGCCGTAGCGCCCGGACTTGATGACCATGGGCTTGCCGCACTTGTCGCAGATCTCATCGGTGGGGATGTCCGCCACCTTGACCTTCTTGCCCTCCATGTCCTTTTCGGCCTGTTCCAGGCTCTTGGCAAAGCCCTGGTAGAACTCGTCCACCGTCTGCACCCAGTCGGCTTCGCCGCTTTCCACCACGTCCAGCTTCTTTTCCATCTCGGCGCTGAAGGTGGGGTCCACGATGTCGGGGAATTCTTCCAGCATGACCTGGTTCACCGCCTGGCCCAGGGGGGTGGTTTTCAGTTTCTTGTTTTCCTTTTCCACATAGCCCCGGTCGATGATGGTGCTGATGGTGGGGGCGTAGGTGGAAGGACGGCCGATGCCATTCTCTTCCAGGGCGTGGATGAGGGCGGCTTCGGTGTACAGCGGTGGGGGCTGGGTGAATTTCTGGTCCGCCGTCAGTTTATACAGGTCCAGCGCCTGCCCGGCTTCCAGCGGGGGCAGGGCGGTTTCTTTCTTCTTGGTGTCGTCGGTGGCTTCCTCGTACAGGGCGGTGAAGCCGTCGAAGGTGACGGTGTAGCCCGAAGCCCGGAACAGCCAGCCCCCCGCCCCCACGGTCACCGACATGGTATCCATGAGGCAGTCGGCCATCTGGCTGGCCATGAAGCGGGACCAGATCAGCCGGTAAAGGCGGGCGGTGTCCCCGGAGATGCTCTGTTCCACCTCGTCGGGGGTCAGTTCGGGCATGGAGGGGCGGATGGCTTCGTGGGCGTCCTGGGCCGCGGTGGCGGAGCGGGACTTCCACCGGCGGGGGGTGGGGCAGACATACTTTTCGCCCCAGCGGCCGCCGATGAAGCTCTTGGCGGCGGCCACCGCCTCGTCGGAGATGCGCAGCGAGTCGGTACGCATATAGGTGATAAGACCCACGGTGCCGTGGCCCTCGATGTCCACACCTTCATACAGGGTCTGGGCCGCCCGCATGGTGCGGGTGGCGGAGAAGCCGAAAGCCCGGCTGGCGTCCTGCTGCAGGGTGGAGGTGATGAAGGGCGGGGCGGGGGCGCGGCGGCGCTTGCCCTTGTCCACCTTGGCCACGCTGTACGCTTTGCCGTTCAGGGAAGCGAGAATGGCGTCCGCGTCCTCTTTGGTGCGCACAGTCACCTTCTTGCCGTCGGCGGAGGCAGACAGCCGGGCGGTGAAGGAGGCCCCGCCCCCGGCGGGTTTCAGGTTGGCGTCGATATTCCAATATTCTTCGGGCACAAAGCGCTCGATCTCCAGTTCCCGGTCCCGGATCAGGCGCACTGTGACGCTCTGTACCCGGCCGGCGGAAAGCCCCCGGCGCACCTTGCGCCACAGAAAGGGGCTGAGCTTGTAGCCCACCAGGCGGTCCAGTTCCCGGCGGGCCTGCTGGGCGTTGAACAGATCCATATCGATGGCCCGGGGATGGGCCATGCCTTCCTTAACGCCCTTTTTGGTGATCTCGTCAAAGGTCACCCGGTTGGGCGCCGCCGGGTCCAGGCCCAGCAGATTGGCCAGGTGCCAGCTGATGGCCTCCCCTTCCCGGTCCGGGTCGGTGGCCAGCAGAACGCCGTCGCACTTTTTGGCTTCGGCTTTCAGCTCTTTGACCAGTTTCTGCTTGCCCTTGATGGTGATATATTTCGGGGTATAGCCGTGTTCAATGTCAATGCCCAGCTGGCTGGCCGGCAGGTCGCGCACATGGCCCATGCTGGCTGTGACTTTGTACCCGCGGCCCAGGTACTTGCCAATGGTCTTGGCCTTGGCCGGGGATTCCACAATGACTAATTTTGGCATAGCTTCGCTCCTGAAAAAAGTTTACCGCTCGGCGGTGTACAGCTGGCCCGGATGGGACACAGCAGCCCCGGCCAGTTCCAGCTCCATGAGGGCCACCAGAACCCGGGGCACGGGCAAACCGGCATCGGCTGCCGCCTGGGCGGGGGTGCGGGGCACCGGGCCCAGAGCCGCCAGCACCTGACGGGCATCCTCGCTCAAAGAAAGTTCTGTGTCCGGGGCCGCCGGTTCGGGGGCGGGTTCGGCGGGCATCTCCAGCGCCTTCAATAGGTCGGAGGCCTCGCACAGCGGGCGGGCCCTGCCCTCCCGCAAAAGATCGTTGGTGCCCTCACTGGTGGGGCTGTAGATGCTGCCCGGCACGCTGAACACCAGCCGGTC